>NZ_RZOM01000165.1:0-7950 GCF_003999175.1 Mesorhizobium sp. M7A.F.Ca.ET.027.03.2.1
CGAACTCGACAAGGTGGCGCTCGATCCGGAAACCGTCTCCGACACGATCGGCGTGCTGTTGAAATACCAGGACGACATTGCCCGCATCGAACAGGGCGAAGGCCGGCGCATCCTCAACGAGGTGAAGGCCGAGCTTTCGGCGGCGGAGTAGGCGATGCCGCGCCCCGAACCGAAAGAGGCCATGCCGCACGGGCGGATTGCCGACAACATCGTCTATTTTGCCCGCACCTTACGCAAGGCCGGCATGCGGGTCGGGCCGGCCTCGGTCAAGGACGCCATCGAGGCGGTGCTCGCCGCCGGCATTGGTTCGCGCGACGATTTCTACTGGACGCTGCACGCCGTGCTGGTGTCGCGGCATGAGGATCACGCCACTTTCGACGAAGCCTTCCGGCTGTTCTGGAAATCGCGTGAACTGATCGAGAAGATGCTGGCTATGTTTTCGCCGGTGGCACCCGACACCAGGGAAAAGCAGAAGCCACGCGCCGCTGAAAACCGGGTCAGCCAGGCGATGTTCGAGGGCCACCAGAAGAACCAGCCGCCACAGGAAATTCCCGAGATCGAGGTCGACGCCCGCTTCACTTTTTCCGGCAACGAGGTGCTGCGGGCCAAGGATTTTGCCCAGATGAACGCCGCCGAGATGGCCGACGCCAAGAAGGCGATCGCCGAACTGCGGCTGCCTTTCAACATGGTGCGGACCCGGCGCTTCAAGGCCGATGCGCATGGCCGCCGCATCGATCCGCGAGCCATGATGCGTTCGGCCGCGCGCACCGGCGGCGAACTGATCCTGCCGAAATTCCGCTCAGCCCGCGAAGTTCATCCGCCTTTGGTGGTTCTGGCCGACATTTCAGGCTCGATGAGCCAGTACACGCGCATCTTCCTGCATTTCTTGCATGCACTGACGGAAAAAAGGCGTCGCGTGCACACGTTCGTTTTTGGCACAAGGCTGACCAATCTGACCCGGCAGATGCGCCACCGCGATCCCGATGCAGCACTTGCCGACTGTTCTGCGGCGATCAAGGACTGGTCGGGCGGCACCCGCATCGGCGACACACTTGCCGAGTTCAACCTGATATGGTCGCGGCGCGTGCTGGGGCAGGGGGCGGTCGTGCTTCTGATCACCGACGGGTTGGAGCGCGACGATGTCGACGGCCTGTCGGAGGAAATGGAGCGCCTGCACAAATCCTGCCGGCGGCTGATCTGGCTGAACCCGTTGCTGCGCTTCGACGGTTTTCAGGCGCGCGCCCGTGGCGTCAAGGCGATGCTGCCGCATGTCGACGAGTTCCGCTCGGTGCACAATCTCGATGCGCTGGCCGATCTCTGCGCGTCATTGGACAAGAAGTCGGCACAATCCGTCGATCCGCGCCGATGGCTGGACGCTGGCGCGAGGCACGCCGCATAACCATATCTTTCCCACCCAGAAACAGATCCCGAGAAAAACAGACTTCTGGAGAAACGGTCATGGAAAACAGCATTTATCTGGATGAGGCCCGCGACCCGCTGATCATCGCGGAGGGCTGGATGAAGGACGGCAAGGACGTGGCCATCGCGACTGTGGTCGAGACCTGGGGTTCGGCGCCCCGACCTGTAGGCAGCCATCTGGTCATCGACGCCGACGGCAATTTCCACGGCTCCGTCTCGGGCGGCTGCGTCGAAGGCGCTGTGGTCAGTGAGGCCATCGACGTCATCGACAGCGGCAAGGCCAGGATGCTGGAGTTCGGTGTTGCCGATGAAACCGCATGGCAGGTCGGCCTGTCCTGTGGCGGCCGCATCAAGGTGTACGTGGAAAGACTGGGCTGATCTCGGATGGATCCCTACGCCTTAAAAATTTTGAACGCCGAACGACGAGCTCGCCGTGCGGCGATCCTTGTCACCGATCTCGGTGACGGCCGCGACCGCATCGTGCGCGAAGGCGATCAGGTCGCCGGCGATCTCGGCGCTGCCATTGCCAAGGCGTTCCGCACCGGCAATTCCGGTTCGGTCGAGGCAGAGGGGCGAACCTTCTTTCTCAACGCGCATTTGCCGCAGCCGCGTCTGGTCGTGATTGGCGCTGTCCATATCAGCCAGGCGCTGGCGCCGATGGCGAAGATCGCCGGCTATCCCGTGGAGATCATCGACCCCCGCACCGCTTTCGCCACGCCGGACCGCTTTCCCGACGTGGCGCTTCATGCCGAATGGCCGGAGGATGTGCTGAAGCGCCAACCGCTCGACAGCTACACCGCACTTGCCGCCGTCACCCATGATCCGAAGGTCGATGATTTCGCGCTGAAGGCCGCGCTCGACGCCAACTGTTTCTATGTCGGGGCGCTCGGTAGCAGGAAGACGCATGCCAAGCGGGTCGAACGCCTGCTGGCGCTGGGCGCGAGCGCCGATCAGATCGCCCGTATCCAAGCGCCGATCGGGCTCGACATCGGTGCTGCCAGCCCGGGAGAGATCGCCGTTGCGGTGTTGGCCCAGGCGATCCACGCCTTCCGCTCGCGCGGTCTTGATGCCTCCGCATCGGCTCCAAAATCGAAATCGACTTTGGAAAAGCACGATGCGTAGATTCAAAATAGCAGAGCGTCCGTTGCGCGTCCAAAAGGACGCGCGGCGCTCTGCGGGCGCGGCGGCGTGAAATTCGGCCCGATCCCGATTGAGACGGCGGAAGGCGCGGTGCTGGCGCACTCCACCACCGCTGGTGAACGCCGCTTCCGCAAGGCGCACAGGCTCAGCGCCGAAGATGTGGCGCTGCTGCGGGCCGCCGGTGTTTCCGAGGTCGTTGCGGCTGTTCTGGCTGAGGACGACCTCAGCGAGGATGCCGCCGCGCAAACGATTGCCGAGAGCATGGCCTTTCGCGGGATCGAAGCCAGGCCTGCCGCGACCGGGCGGGTCAACCTCCATGCCAAGGCGCCGGGCATCTTCACGGTCGATGCCGCTATCATCGACGCCATCAATGCCATCGATCCCGCCATCACCATTGCGACGCTGGCGCAGCATGCGCCGGTCGAGAAAGGCCAGATGGTCGCGACCGTGAAGATCATTCCCTTCGCGGTCAGTTCAGCGCTGGTCGGCGCTGCGACAGAAATCTGCGCCGCGGGCGAGGTATTTGCCGTCAATGCCTACCGGCCCGTGCGTGTCGGCGTCATCCAGACGGTTCTGCCGGGCATCAAGCCTTCCGTGCTCGACAAGACGCTGCGCGTCACCGAAGCGCGGCTGGCGCGCACCGGGGGCAGGCTGACTGCGGAGCGCCGCACGCCGCATGAGATCGCGCCGGTGGCGGAGGCCACGGCTTCGCTGGCGCGCGACAATGACATGGTGGTGATCTTCGGCGCTTCGGCGATGAGCGATTTTGCCGATGTCATTCCCGCGGCGATCGAGAAGGCGGGTGGTGCAGTCATCCGCGCGGGCATGCCGGTCGATCCCGGCAATCTGCTGGTGCTCGGAACGCTCGGCGGCAAGCACGTCATCGGCGCGCCCGGCTGCGCCCGCAGCCCCAAGGAGAATGGTTTCGACTGGGTGCTGGACCGGTTGATCGCTGGCCTCGACGTGACGGCCAGGGATATTGCCGCCATGGGGGTCGGCGGGCTGCTGATGGAAATCCCGACACGGCCGCAGCCGCGCGAACCGCTGCCGGCCAAAAGCCAGCTCAAGGTCGGCATCGTGCTGCTGGCCGCTGGCCGCTCAAGCCGCATGGGCGGGCCGAACAAGCTTTTGGCGCTGTTCGACGGCAAGCCGCTTGTGCGCCGCACCGCCAAGCGGGCGCTCGGCTCGAAGGCGTCCGGCACTGTCATCGTCACCGGCCACCAGCGCGAGCGGGTGCGCGCTGCGCTGGTGGGCCTCGACGTGACCTTCGCCGACAATCCCGATTTTGCCGAGGGCCTGTCCACCTCGCTGAAAGCCGGCATCGCCTATCTGCCGGAAGATTCCGCCGGCGTGATGATCGTTCTCGGTGACATGCCTGATATCACGTCCGATGACCTCGACAGATTGATCGATGCTTTCCGCAAGGCCGGCGGCAATGCGGTGGTCCGCGCCTCGCATGATGGCAAGCGCGGCAACCCGGTGCTTTTGCCGCGCTCGCTGTTTCCGGCGATCGCCCATCTCGAAGGCGACACCGGCGCGCGCCATCTGGTCGAGACGGAAGGGCTCGATGTCATCGATGTCGAGATCGGCGCGGCGGCGTCAGTCGATGTCGACACACGCGAGGCGCTGGAAGGCGCCGGCGGCGTGCTGCAGGATTGACAAACCCAAGGCGAATTACGCATGCCTTGGGCATGTCTATTCGCTGCCAAATTTTCTGTGCCTTTGCAGTCGCGACCGCGTTGCTGTCTTCGGCCGCGCAAAGCCAGACGCTGTCCCTAAAACCCTTCAAGGACGATCTCTTCGCCTATCCGCCCACGCTGTCGTCTGACATCAACGGCACCTACACGGTCATCGACTACCGCGAGATGCGCGACATCAACCAGCGTGACCAGGTGCCGGAGCGGCGGGTGAACGCCCAATACACCGACACCAGCGTCCGCAAGATGCAGCAGGATCTGTTGCTGAAGACCGATGCCGGCGATGTCAGGCATGTCGCCGTCGGCAAGACCGAGGGCGCCGGCATCATCGTGCTTTATCTGCACGGGCAGGGCGGCAGCCGCAAGCAGGGTGTCGACGACTTCACATTCGGCGGCAATTTCAACCGGCTCAAGAACCTGATGGCCGGCAATGGCGGCCTCTATCTCAGTCCTGATTTCCCCGATTTCGGCGATACGGGAGCGGCGCAGGTGGCGGCGCTGATCGGTCATTATGCCGAACAGTCGCCAGGCGCGAAGATCTTCGTCGCCTGCGGCTCTATGGGCGGCGCGCTGTGCTGGAAGCTGGCCACGCGCAAGGACATGGGCGGCCGCATCAACGGCCTGCTGCTGCTCGGTTCGCTGTGGGATGAGAGCTTTTTCACCAGCCCGGCCTTCAAGCGCCGCGTGCCGGTCTTCTTCGGCCAGGGCAGCCATGACGTGGTCTACCCCGTGGCAAAGCAGGAGGCGTTCTTTCGCTCGATCCTGACCAAATCGAAGACCTATCCGACCCGCTTCGTCCGCTTCGAGACCGGCACCCATGGCACTCCGATCCGCATGACCGACTGGCGCGGCACGCTCAACTGGATGCTGTCGAAGGCGCCCTGATCGACGCAGCCTGCAAGCTCGTGTGATGCTCAGGGCGCGGTGTTGTAGTCGACAACCGTCTCCGGATTTTGCTCGCCGTCATAGGACGCATCGACGTCATACTGGACCAGCGAAAAATTGCCGTTGCGGAACAGATACGTCCCTGCGTCGGACGCATCGCCGATGCCGCGCCACTTGTTGAATGTTGTGATCGTGTGGGCAGCCTCGTCATAATCGGAATTGACCGCCCAGCCGGACGTCTGGAAACCGACGATACTCATGCCCAGCAATTTGCCGTTGCTGTCATTGTTCTCGTAGCGGATGTCCATCTTGGGCTCGGCGAACTGCAATTGCTGCACGCCCGATATCTCGTCGGTCATATAGTAGACCGAGCTTTCATTGTAGGCGGCGGCCGAGCAGGAAAAATGGAACAGCCGCGTCTCCTTGTCGGGATCGCCGGGCTGCGCATCCTTGTCCTTGTATTTAATCGAAAAAACGGTCGGCTCATTGGCAAGGAACTGCTTGTCGCACTGGTCGCCATAGGTTGCCAGAAAGGCCTTCTTGGCCTGCTCCAGTGCGGTGTCTTTCTTTGGCGGTGGCGGGCCATCGCCGCAGCTTGGCGGCAGCGCCTCCTCGAAATCGGTAGTGGAGGGCTTCAGTGCCCCTTTCTCGATGTGGATCGGATCGAAGGGTGGCTCCACCTGGGTCTGGGCATTCACCTGGCGCAGCGTATAGCACCCGGCAAAGACCTTTTCGCCGCCAGCCTTGTCCGTCGCGCGGATGGCGACGGGGACGTTGTAGAAAATGCTGCCAGCCGCGCCTTCGTCGGAAACCGTCCCGGTCTGGACTTCGACCTTGTCCGTCCCATCATAGCCCTTGACGAAACTATCGAAATCCTTTGCCGGCTTTGTATCGCCGAAATACCCCCATGCGCGGGCGAATTCGTGCCGGCTGATGGCGCTATACAGCGAACGGACAACCGCGTCGGCGCTCGACCGATCGTCGATATAGGGTGCTTCGGGGGCATCGTCGGCAGCCAATACCGTCTGGCCGATCGGTGCCAGGGAGAGAAAGGCAGTCGCTGCGAAAAGGGCGCGTCTCATCGGGAACCTCCGCTCGATAGAGGATTCTACGACGGCGATTGCGGCAACGTGGTGACGCAGGCTCGACGGACTTGAAGAATCGCGCGCGAAGGCGCTACGTCGCGTCCGCCGGCGTTCGGCCGGACAGGAGATTTGACGTGACGATATCGATGTATGAGGCGTCCGTGCCGGTGTTTTCGGCCAGGCTGAAAGCGCTTTCCGATGTGCTGGCGACCGCCGAACAGAATGCGCTTGACCGCAAGATCGACCCGCAGGTGTTTCTGACGGCGCGGCTCGCGCCAGACATGTTCGCCTTGACCAGGCAGGTGCAGATCGCCACCGATCATGCCAAGGGCGCGCCGTCACGGCTCGCCGGCCGCGAAGTGCCGAAATATGAGGACAACGAGGCGAGTTTTGCCGATGTCCAGGCTCGCATCACGAAGACGCTCGACCTTCTGGCGACTTTTTCGGCTGCCGAGTTCGACGGCTCCGACGACAAGATCATCGAGCTGAAGCTTGGCGGACGGGAAAGTTCGATGCCCGGCCTGCAGTATCTGCTGCATGTGGCCATGCCCAACTTCTATTTCCACCTCACCACGGCCTACGACATTCTTCGCCACAATGGCGTGCCGTTGGGCAAGGCGACGTTCCTGGGATCGCGCTAGGGAATTGAGTTTTTTGGAGATGTCCCGGATCGATCCGGGACATCTCCGGAAGTACCTAGCGAACGGACATTTCGCGGGCGATGCGGGGGAAGTCGGCCGGCTTGATACCGATGTCGGCACGGTCGGCATTGCTCATCGAATGAAGCAGCGCGAGCGCCGAGCGGTATCTCAGATGCTCCTGCGGCCGCGGCCGGGCGAACATTTCAGTGAAGAAACCCATGATTCAAGCCCCAAATTGGTCCTCCACGCCAGCCAATATAGGTGAATCGTGACAATTGTGCAGTGCAGCATTTGCATACCTGCCATGTCTTGGCGAATTTTTGTCTTGGCGAATTTTTTCGCCATTTTCTGCAACCCGGCGAAACTTTTGGCCGGTGCGTATCGTAGCCTCGAATGCTGGCTACATGGCCGGTTTTTCCTCGCCACTCCTGGCGAATTCCGGACTGCGTGAAAATGCAGTCCGGCTTTGTTTTTGGGATTGCGGTGGGTGAAGCGGTAGACGAGGCGAAGGCTAAATTCGTTAAGATCGGTGCCATGCATTTTTAACGAGCCGGTTCTATGCTTTGATACCCGAATGGTCGGGCGAGGGGGAGGCTGACATCGCTACTGGCGCCAAGCGGGATTTCGCTTCGTTGCTCGACGACCTCTTCATCGCCCCCGACAAGAATGGCGAGGGCGAAGAGGCCGGCGCTCGTCCATCCATCCCGTTTGACTATCTTTCGGTGGCCGATGAACTCCATTCCGGCCGCATCAAGGTTTCCGCTGCCGAATATCGCGAGGCGGGCGCGGATCTGGCGACGGAATTCGCCGCCTTGCTCGATCATGCCAAGCTGGCTCTCGCCGGCGAAGAGCCAAAGCCCGAGGAAAAGCTGCCGCCGATCGATCCCGAAGCCATCGCCGTCGAACTTGGCCTCGATCAGCCCAAGCAAATCGCCGACTTCAGCCGCATGCGCCGCCGCTTTGCCTTTGCCAACCATCCCGACCGTGTCGCCCCGCATTTGCGCCAGCGCGCCATGATCCGAATGCAAGTGGCCAACATGCTGATCGACGAGGCCAAGCGCCGTGCACTAGCCGGTGCTCGCC
>NZ_RZOM01001660.1:0-765 GCF_003999175.1 Mesorhizobium sp. M7A.F.Ca.ET.027.03.2.1
GCGTAGCGCAAGGTTCGAAAGTTGGACCATCGCCAGCGCTTCGCCGACGCGAGTGGCGATCCGCTCCTTGGAGGAGCCTCGCACCCGCAAGGAATAACCAACATTCTCAGCGACTGTCATGTGCGGGAAGAGGGCATAGTTCTGGAACACCATGCCGATGTTGCGCTTTTCCGGCGGCTTGTCCTGGATCGGCCGCCCGTTGAGGGTGATTTCACCCGCTGACGGATATTCGAAGCCAGCGAGCATCATGAGCGTCGTCGTCTTGCCCGATCCCGACGGCCCCAAAAGCGTCAGGAATTCACCCTTCGCGATGTCAAGGTTGAGATCGCGAACCACGAAGCTATGGCCATCATATGTCTTGGATATGCAGGTCATGCCGACATGCATCGGGGGGTGAACCATGGCTGAAGGCGCTTGTCCCATTTGCTTTGTTCTCGATTATTGAGAATCAATATTGAATATCGAGAATAGAAGCATTCGGGTTGGCCTGCGTCAATCCCCTATGCTCAAATTCTGACCGGATGGGGTTGTTGCATTCACATTGTGCATTGCAGCATTTCTCAGTGCACCGGATCAGCTTTGGCGGCGGGCTTGATCGAACACACCCGTATCAATCGGCCTATGCGCAGAATCCGACCCCCGCTACAGGACGGCCGAATTAAGCTGGGACGCGGCGGATAGCGGCATCATTTGCACGCTCTCTGGGCGCAGGCATTACTGTCGAACGATCGATTACCCTCGACTTTGATCGTACTCGGGCCGAAC
>NZ_RZOM01001661.1:0-765 GCF_003999175.1 Mesorhizobium sp. M7A.F.Ca.ET.027.03.2.1
ATGCGAAGCCTGCCGGCAAACTCGGCGACCCGGCGCACGAATTCGTCATGGATTTCGCGCGCCACGAACAGCCGCGATCCGGCGATGCAGATCTGGCCCGAATGCACGAACACCGCCATCGCGGCGACAGGAACCGCCTTGTCGATGTCGGCATCGCGGCAGACGATGATCGGCGATTTGCCGCCGAGTTCCAGGGAAACGCGCTTGAGGTTTGTCACGCCCGCCCGCGCGATGGCCTGCCCGGTCAGCGTCGAGCCGGTGAAGACGATCTTGTTGACGTCGGGATGTTCAGCGAGCCGCGCACCGGCCTCCGCCCCGGTGCCGGTGACGACGTTGACGACGCCGTCGGGAACGCCGGCTTCCTGCATCAGCCTGGCGATCAGCAGCGGCGTCAACGAGGCGTCCTCCGAGGGCTTCAGCACGATGGTGCAGCCGGTGGCCAGCGCCGGCGCGATCTTCCAGATCGACGCGGCGGTCGGAGCGTTCCAGGGGATGATCGCGCCGACAACGCCCACCGGCTCGCGCCTTGTGAAGCTGACGATCTCGCCGGGGATCGAATTGTCTATGGATTCGCCATGCAGCGCGGTCGCCATGCCCGCATAGAAGCGCAGCATGCCGATGACGCGCCGCCGGTTGGCGAGCGTGCGCGTGATCGGCAGTCCCATGTCGAGAGTGTCGGAAACGCTGAGCTCTTCCCAATGGGTCTCGAAGAGATCGGCGATGCGCAGAAGCACGCACTGCCGCTCATAGGGCGAGAATTTTGAC
>NZ_RZOM01001662.1:0-759 GCF_003999175.1 Mesorhizobium sp. M7A.F.Ca.ET.027.03.2.1
CAGGGATACGGGCGCTGGACGATGGGCGCAGCACAGGTCGCGGCTCATGCGGCAACGGCTTACCGGCCGGATTTTCCACGCAGATGCGACAGGCGCGGACCTTGGCGACGAGGTTTTCGAGTTCGGCAGTCATTCTCAGGCTGATGCGCTCGGCCGGCTGGAGACGGCCTGATGCCAGCGCAACACATTCGCGCAATCATCCGGCACCTTGATGCGTGCCGGCTTCATGAAGTCCACAGCGATCAGGCCGGTGATGTCGGCGATCGAATAGCTGTCACCGGCGATGAACTCCCGGCTGCCCAGTTCTCCATCCAGCAGCCTAAGGAACGCCACGGCCTTCGGCTTGTTGGCCTCGCCCCATTCCGAGACCTGCGGGATTTCCCATTCCTTCATGGCCGGATGGGTGTGCCGGAAGGCCTGCGTGACGCAGCTGAGCAAATTGAATTCCATCCGCCTCTGCCACATCTCGACCTGCGCCCTGCCGAGTGCGCCACGCCCGAACAGGGCCGGTTCGGGATGCAGTTCCTCGAAATAACGGCAGATGGCGACGGATTCCGTGATGACGGTGCCGTCGTCGAGTTCCAGCACCGGCAGGCGCTGCAAGGGATTGCGCGAGCTGACCGCCTGTTGCCTGTGTTCCAGCGCCCCCATGTCGATGGGCACCTGTGGAACTTCGATGCCTTTCTCGCCCAGGAAAACGCGGACCCGCCTTGGGTTGGGCGCCCGGCCACCGTCGAAGAGTTTCATTCCATCCTCCTG
>NZ_RZOM01001663.1:0-759 GCF_003999175.1 Mesorhizobium sp. M7A.F.Ca.ET.027.03.2.1
GCCGGGCGATGATCCTTCCAGCCGATCCGGCGCCATTGGTCGTGGTGACGAAAGGCGGTGATCGCTCTTTTTCCATCGAAGTCGCCGACACCGCCGCGGAGCGCGAGGCCGGCTTGATGTACCGGCAGGACATGGCGGACAACCACGGCATGCTGTTCGTCTTCGAGGTCCAGCAGCAGGTTGGCTTCTGGATGCACAACACGCCAATGCCGCTCGATCTGATTTTCGTCGGCCAGGATGGCAAGATCCGGGCGGTCAAGCACGGCGAGCCGCAATCGGACGCCGTCATTTCGCCCGGTGTACCGGTGCGCTTCGTGCTCGAGCTCAAGGCCGGCACCGCCGCCAGGAACGGCATCGAGTATGGCGACCTTTTGCGCCATCCGGCCGTGGGCACGGTATCCGGCCCCGGCATGCCACCAGCCGACAATGGCGATGCGCCCAATGGCGGTGGCGGTTGAGCACGCAGGCGGGATCGCAGATGCAGTTTTTCACCCATGACGGCTTCGACCTTGCCTTCCTCGACCGCCAGCCGGAATCGGGCGAGGGCGATCCGGTGCTGATGATCCATGGCTTCGCCTCGAGCCATTATGTCAACTGGGTGTCGCCCGGCTGGTTCAAGACGCTGAACGGTGCCGGCTACCGCGCCATCGCCTTCGACAATCGCGGCCACGGCTCGTCGTCGAAGAGCTATGAGGAGGCCGACTACACGCCGGTCAAGATGGCTTCCGATGCCGCTGCCTTGCTCGGCCATCTCGGCAT
>NZ_RZOM01001664.1:0-758 GCF_003999175.1 Mesorhizobium sp. M7A.F.Ca.ET.027.03.2.1
GATCTGCGCCAGCGTGCGGATGCCGCCGCCGAGCTGCACCGGGTTCTTCGTTGCCTTGAGGATGGCACCGACCGCCGCACTGTTGACGCTCTGGCCCTGGAAGGCGCCGTTGAGGTCGACGACATGCAGCCATTCGAAGCCCTGTTGCTCGAAGGCCCGCGCCTGCGCGGCAGGATCATCATTGTAGATGGTCGCGGTCGCCATGTCGCCATGCCTGAGGCGCACGCACTGGCCGTCCTTGAGATCAATCGCCGGGAAAAGGATCATCCGTTCAGGCGCCTTCCACAATGGCGAAATGGGACGTCGAATAGAGGCGTCTGAATTTCAGCGCCGCCTGGTATTCGGGCGAATGGAAGCAGGCGAGTGCGACCGCATAGCTCTCGAACTCGATGATGACATGGCGATTGCCCGATGGCCCTTCCGGGCTCGACGACTGACCGCCGCGGGTCAGGAACTTTGCGCCATATTTGTCGAAAGCCGCTTTGTTGGCGGCAATGTATAGCGGATAGTTTTCCGGATCGGTCACCTCGACCATCGCCATCCAGTAGCCCTTCTTGCTCATCGGTTTTCAGGGCCTCCAACGCAGGAAATTGGTGATCAGCGCCAGGCCGAGCGCCTGGCTCTTTTCCGGGTGGAACTGCGTGCCGACGAGATTGTCGCGGGCGACAGCCGCCGTCACCGGGCCGCCATAGTCGGCAACCGCCAGAACCTCGTCCGCCTTGCGCGCATCGAGATGATAGGAATGCACGAAATAGGCG
>NZ_RZOM01001665.1:0-756 GCF_003999175.1 Mesorhizobium sp. M7A.F.Ca.ET.027.03.2.1
GTCCGCCTGTTGGCTGCCGGATTCCGCGATCATGCGAAATCCTTGCCAGACAGAGATTATGGAAAATTGCGGCGGATCGTTCGAATTTTAGCGGATGAGCGCTTTTTGCCGAGGCGCGGCGGGGTTGCTACCAGATCTGGCGATTCCATCCCTTCCGGCAGTTGGGCGGAATCACATATCCACGACGACGCGGCCGCGGATCTTGCCGTCGACGATGTCGCGCGCGGCATCGACGATGCCATCGAACCCGATGGTGCTGGACAGGCTGGCGAGCTTCTGCAGATCGAGGTCGGTGGCGATGCGGCGCCATGCCTCGAGGCGGACTGCTTTAGGCGCCATCACTGAATCGATGCCGAGCAATGAGACGCCGCGCAGGATGAAGGGCGCGACGCTGGCCGGCAGGTCCATGCCGCCGGCCAGGCCGCAGGCGGCGACCGCGCCGCCATAGGAGGTCATCGAGAGCACATTGGCCAGCGTGTGGCTACCGACTGCGTCGATGCCGCCGGCCCAGCGCTCCTTGGCCAGCGGCTTGGCCGGCTGGGCAAGCTCGTCGCGCGATATCACTTCGGCGGCGCCAAGATCGATCAGAAAGGGGCTTTCGGCATTGCGGCCGGTGGAAGCAATGACATGGTAGCCGAGGCTGGACAGGATCGAGACCGCGACCGAGCCGACGCCGCCGGCCGCCCCCGTCACCACCACCGGGCCGCGATCGGGCAGGATGCCGTGCCGTTCCAGGGCCATGACGCAGAGCATGGC
>NZ_RZOM01001666.1:0-751 GCF_003999175.1 Mesorhizobium sp. M7A.F.Ca.ET.027.03.2.1
ACGTGATCACCATCTCGGCGACGATGATCAAGACGGCGGTGATCGAATCGATGGCCGCCATCAGCGCCATCGATCAGGACGAACTCGACCGCATCCAGCCCGACACCGCCGCCGACATCTTTCGCACCACGCCAGGCGTCGCCGCCTCGATGAATGGCGACGACCCGGCGACCGCCATCAACATTCGCGGTTTGGAACAATATGGCCGCGTCGTCGTGACGCTCGACGGCGCCCGCCAGGACTATTGGCGCGTCGGTCATGGTTCTGGCTCGTTCTATGTCGAACCTGACCTCATCAAGGAAGCCACCGTCATTCGCGGCCCGGTTTCGAACGCCTATGGTTCGGGCGGCATCGGCGGGGTCGTCTCCTTCGAGACCAAGGATGCCGGTGATTTCCTCAAGAAGGATGAACGCTGGGCGCTGAGCGAAAAGCTCGGCTATGAGGACAATGGCGACGGCTTCACCACCAGCACCACCGGCGCCTACCGCTTCAGCGACGATGCCGACATCATCGGCAACCTCATCTACCGGGACCGCGACAGCTACACCGACGGCAATGGCGAGGCCGTGCCATGGACGGGCGAGCGGGTGACCAGCGGCTATCTGAAGACGACGCTGCGGCCGGCCGATGGCCATGAGCTGAAGCTCGGCGCCATCCTGCAGCGCTACAACGACCAGATCACCGGATCGAGCGGCTCGACCTCACCGACGCTGAGCCGCTATGACACCAACACCACCAACCAGACCTACAC
>NZ_RZOM01001667.1:0-749 GCF_003999175.1 Mesorhizobium sp. M7A.F.Ca.ET.027.03.2.1
CCTTGACGAAGTCGCGCACCGCTTCCGGGTTCTTTTCGGCGAAGTCGGTGCGCACGATCCAGGCGTCGAAGGTTGGCGCGCCCCAGGCGGCGACCTGCGAGGAATCCACCACCACCTTGCCCGTCGTCTTGATCTGGCCGAGCGCCGGATCCCAGACATAAGCCGCGTCGATGTCGCCACGCGAGAAAGCGGCGGCGATTTCCGGTGGCCTGAGATTGAGGATCACGACCGACTTCGGATCCACGCCCTCATGCTTCAACGCGGCGAGCAGGCTGTAATGCGTCGTCGAGACGAACGGCACGGCGACCTTCTTGCCGGCGAGGTCGGCGACTTTCTCGATGCCGGCGCCGTTGCGCGCCACCAGCGCCTCGGATTCGCCGATCAGGCCGACTATAAAGATGGTCTGGATCGGCAATTCGCGGCTAGCCGCCGCCGCCAGCGGGCTCGAGCCGACATAGCCGATATCGACCGAGCCGGAAGCGACTGCGGCGATGACATCGGCGCCGGAATCGAATTTGCGCCAGTCGATTACTGCCTTCGTCTCCTTTTCATAGGCGCCGTCGGCCTGCGGCACTTTCGAAGGCTCGACCACCGTTTGATAGCCGATGGTGATTTTGAGGTCGTCGGCATGGGCCGGGCCGAGGAAGGCCGCGCCGGCAAGCGCCGCCGACGAGAGGAGAACAATGCGTCGCGAAATGGTGAACATGAAGGGCTCCTGAAAAGAGAAAAATCGGAATGCCCCATGATAG
>NZ_RZOM01001668.1:0-749 GCF_003999175.1 Mesorhizobium sp. M7A.F.Ca.ET.027.03.2.1
GTCGCGATCAGCACGTCGGCGCCACGCTCCAGCTTCTTGTCCTGTTCGTCGAACGACACGCCGCCGATCAGAAGCGCGATGTTGAGCTTGTGGTTCTTGCCGTATTTGACGAAGTTTTCCTCGACCTGAGCGGCGAGCTCGCGCGTCGGCTCCAGAATGAGCGTGCGCGGCATGCGAGCGCGGGCGCGGCCCTTTTCCAGCCTTGTGAGCATCGGCAACACGAAGGAGGCCGTCTTGCCGGTGCCGGTCTGGGCAATGCCCAGCACGTCCTTGCCCAGCAGGGCATGCGGAATGGCGCCCGCCTGGATCGGCGTCGGCTCGGTGTAGCCGGCGTCGGTGACTGCGGAAAGGACCTTCGGCGACAGGCCGAGGTCTGAAAAGGTCAACGCTTCTGGAGCGGTCGTGGTGTCTGAGGACAAGTGTTGTTGTCTTTGGCTGGTTCGGGGAAGCGCAACGGCGTCTAATGGCGTCTGTCGCGGCAAGCGCCACGCGCCTGCAAGATTGGTATTGCAATTAGGAGCAAGCCCTCGATTTGTCAACAGAAACGGGCAGCAATGGCACGATTGTGAAGTTGTAACCTTAATCGGGATGCTTAATCGACCTGTCGGTCGCAGCGCCGGCTCAATAGCGGAACTGTTCGGCGAGAATACGCTCGTTCCAGGAATGATTGGGATCGAACAGCAACGTTGCTGTCGCCGTTGGTGATTCTCGCACCGTCACCGAGGTCACGGCCTTGACCTCGGTATGGT
>NZ_RZOM01001669.1:0-748 GCF_003999175.1 Mesorhizobium sp. M7A.F.Ca.ET.027.03.2.1
CAATTATGCTCGGCTGCTCGACGTCACCGTTGCCGGGAAGGCCGATGACTATTTGCTGTGGGACGGCGTGGGCGTCCCCGCCACCTTCGCGAACCCCGCCATCGAACCCGATGTCGAGCATCTATGTATGGGCATTCTAGTTCTCGAAGGCAGTGCGTCTAGCATCGCCACGGCGAACTGGGACGGACTGGTCGAGAAGGCTGTTGCCGAACTGACGGGAGGCGTTCCCAAGCTCGTGGTCTGCGTTCGCGCCGAGGATCTTCGTCAGCCGGAGCTTACCGGTCAGATCATCAAATTTCATGGCTGCGCAGTGTTGGCCGTCGCCGACGAGGGAACCTACAGGCCGTTTCTTGTCGGCCGCTACTCGCAAATCAACCGTTGGGCCGCCGCACCCGAAAATCAAGCCGTGATCAACCGTCTGCTCGATATTGCCGTTTCGAAGCCGACCATCATGATGGGCCTATCGGCCCAGGACTCCAATATCCAGGCCTTCTTCGCAAAGGCGGAATCAGTGATGCGCTGGCCCTGGCCCGGAAACAGGCCCAGCTTCGTCTTCTCGGGAGAACAGGTCGGCGCCGACCAGGAGGGACTACTCAAGAACGTCTATCCGCAGATCTATACGGCGGCGACCCGCGACCAGATCAACGAGCAGTCGCTTGTCAGAGCATACGCCAACCCGCTTTTGCTCGCGCTCGTACTCTCGGTCATCGCCGACAAGATGCAGGTCATGGTCGACACGGTCCAGGGT
>NZ_RZOM01000166.1:0-7926 GCF_003999175.1 Mesorhizobium sp. M7A.F.Ca.ET.027.03.2.1
GCCGTAGACGCCCTCGGTGTCCTTTGGCAGCATGTTCTGGATGAAGGTCTGCAGCACCATCGCCTCGAACTTCTTGAATTTGTTGGCCGGGTCGGTTGCAGCGGCGGCCTTGTCGGCGGTGGCGCGCGACAGGATCGAGCCGGCATCGACCGAAGCGGCGGTGTCGAGTGAAAACGTGCCCGCAGCGCCGCCGACCCGCTTTGCCAGCGCGGCGCGGGCGGTCTCGATATCCGCCGGGTCGGCGGCTCGGGCCACATCCATAACGATGTCGCTGGGTGGAGAAATCGCCAAGAAAGTCCGCCTTTTACCGGTTTTCCCTGACCAGACCATGCCTCAACAAGCTTGTGGCAGGCTTGCGGGGAGGGAGCGGAGTGCGGGGATCGGATCGAAGCTGCCGGCTTTGCGCCGAGGGTGGGATTTCCGCCTCAGCTTCACTCCTTGACCGCCCCCGTCATCGAGGAGACGTAGTGTTCGACAAAGAATGAATAGAGCACCACCACCGGCAGGGAGCCGATCAGCGCGCCTGCCATCAGGGCTCCCCATTCATAGACGTCCGAACGTACGAGCTCGGTAAGCACGCCGACCGGCACGGTCTTGTTTTCGGACGACTGGATAAAGGTCAAGGCGTAGATGAATTCGTTCCATGACAGGGTGAAAGCGAAGATGCCGGCGGAGATCAGACCGGGCACCGACAGCGGCAGAACTATCTTGGTCAGGATTTGCCAGCGGCTCGCGCCGTCGATCAGCGCGCATTCTTCCAGTTCGAAAGGGATCGAGCGGAAGTAGCCCATCAAGAGCCACGTGCAGAATGGAATGAGGAAGGTCGGATAGGTGAGGATCAGTGCGAACGGCGTATCGTAAAGGCCGAGGTTGAACACCATTACCGACAGTGGAATGAACAGAATCGAGGGCGGCACGAGATAGGCCAGGAAGATCGCCAAGCCGACCTGCCGCGCCCCGGAAAACCTCAAGCGCTCGATCGCATAGGCAGCGAACACCGCTGCCAGCAGCGACAGGAAAGTTGAGGCGGTCGAGATGATGATCGTGTTGAGAAGCCAACCCGGATAGGACGTGTCGAAGAGCAGATACCGAATATGCTCGAGCGTCGGATGGACGACCCAGAACGGGTTGAAATTGGCATAATCCGTCATCTCGAGATTGGGTTTCACCGCCGTGATCGTCATCCAGTAGAACGGGAACAGCAGCACGATGACGAATATCAGGAGCGGCAGATAAACGGTGACCACGCGCCGGGGCAGGCTCTGGAGATAGCCCATGCCGCCTTCATCCGTGTTCGGACGATTGTTCGTTTCGATCGCGGCCATGTCAGTCTCCACCGCCCTGCTGCCATTTACGACGTTGCAGCCCGAAATAGCTGAAAAGGATCGCCGCTAGCAGGAACGGGATCATCGCCACCGCGATCGCGGCTCCCTCGCCAAGCTGGCCGCCGGAAATGCCGCGCTGGAACGAGAGCGTCGCCATCAGATGGGTGGCATTCACCGGTCCGCCGCGAGTCAGCACATAGATCAACTGGAAATCGGTGAAGGTGAACAGGACCGAAAAGGTCATGGTGATGGCGATGATCGGCGTCAGCAGCGGCAGCGTCACATAGCGGAACAACTGCCAACGGCTGGCGCCGTCGAGCGTCGCGGCCTCGTAAAGCGATTGGGGAATCGTCTGCAGGCCGGCCAGCAGCGTGATGGCCACGAAAGGAATGCCGCGCCAGACATTGGCAGCGATCACCGAGGCGCGCGCGTTCTCCGGATCGCCAAGGAAATTGATGCGGTGATCGATCAGTCCCATTTCCATGAGAGCCCACGACAGGATGGAGAACTGCGAATCGTAGATCCACCAGAAGGCGATGGCCGAGAGCACCGTCGGCACCACCCACGGCAGCAGGACAATCGCGCGGAAGAACGATTTGAAGGGAAGGTTCTGGTTGAGGATGAGCGCCAGCCAGAGGCCGAGCGCGAATTTCAGGATCGAGGCGCTGATCGTGTAGAGCAAGGTGTTGAAGACGGAGAGCCAGAAGACGGCGTCGCTCCACAGATATTCATAGTTTTCGACGCCGATGAAGATGCCGGGGCGGCCGATGCGGGCATCGGTGAAGCCGAGCCAGACGCCGAGCCCCAGCGGATAGGTCAGGAAGACAAGCAGCAGTGCAGCCGCCGGAAGCATGAAGCCGAAGCCAAGTGCGTTCCGGCTTTCGCTCCAGCGCGACAGAATCCGTGAGAAGATCGAAGGTCGCGGCTGGATAGCAGCTGACGGCACGGCCATGGGTTGGCTCCTGCTGAGGTCTCATTGATAGGCCGGATCGGCCGCGACGCAATCCGAAGCCAGCCGGGCAGCGGCGCTGCCCGGCTGAGCCGGCTCAAACGCGATAATAGCGATTTGCCCGCTTCTCGGCCTCTTCCATTGCCTCTTGCGGCGTGGCCTGGCCGGTCACCGCTTTGGCGAACATGTCGACCAGCACGTAGTCGGCCATGGTTGCCGCCGAGGCATAGCCGAGCGGCCCGGCATAGCCGTTAGGCCGCAGAGTAGCCGAAGCCTTGGCGTAAGCGGCGTTGTTGGGATCGGCAGTCCACACGGGGTTGTTGTCGAATGCCTTCAGTGTCTGGCAGCAATATCCGGCCGAGGAGGTGATCCAGTCCTTCATTTGCGGTTCCTCGAACATGAACTGCAAATACGCCTTGGCCGCGTTCGGGTAGGGCGTGTAATTGAAGATGACGGCCGTGGTCACCTGGAACAATTCGACGGATTTGCCGACAGGACCGATGGGCAGGTTGGTCGTGCGTATGTCCTTGGCGATTTCAGCCAGCTTTGGATCTTTGTCCTTATTGATCTTGGCCGTGTTGTAGGCGGAAATTCCATTGGCGATCACCCCCAGTTCGCCGGCCAGGAAGGCGCGGTTGTTGTTGACGTCGAGCCAGCTTTCGGTGCCTGGAATGAAGGTCTTGTAGAGTTCCTGCGCGTATTCGATCGCCTTGAGGGTCTCGGGGCTGTTGATCGTTACCTTGCCACTCTCGTCGACCATCTGGCCGCCATGGCTCCACAGCAGCCAATGAGCATAGTTGTTGCCGTCACCGACGCCATGGCCATGCGTGAAGCCGGCCGGATGTCCCTTCGCTTGCAAGGCCTTGCAAAGTTCCAGGAAGCCTTTCGTGTCCTTGGGAAACTCCGAAAAGCCGGCCTCTTTCACCCAGCTTTCCCGATAGACGATGGCATTTCCGATCGTGGCCAGGGGCAGGCCGACGAACTTCCCGTCGCGTGTCGCATATTGCTTAGGTCCCTCGTGCCAGCCGCCATATTTCGAGCCGAGATACTCGCCCAGTTCGCTCACGTCGTGCAGCTTGTCGGGATATTGGTGCGGGTCATCGAACCAGACGAACATCAGGTCGGGGCCGGACCCGACATTTGCTGCGACCGCCGCCTTGGGACGAATGTCCTCCCAGCTTTCCTTGTCGACGCGAACCTCGACACCTGTCGCCTCGGTGAAGCGTTTGGTGTTGGCCAGCCATTGGTCCTCATCGCCCTGGACGAAGGGCGACCAGCGCAGCAGTCTAAGCTTGGCGCCATCCTCGGGTTTGTATTTCAGTCCGTCCTGGGCAAGGGCCGGAGAGCTGATGAACCGACTTCCCAAGGCACCCGCCGCCGCGCCGGCGGTGGTGCGGATCACGTCGCGTCTGGTGAACTTCATGCTCGTTTCCTCCTGTTGTTGTCCTTGCCTGTGGTCCTACTGATCGATACGTGTCTGGAATCTCTGTCCGGTTTCTGCGTGAAAGAGATGGATAAGGCTGGGCTCGGCCGTAAGCCGGATGGTTTCGCCCGGCGTAAAGGAATGTCGTTCCCGGAAATTCGCGACGATCTCTTCGCCGCCGGCTGTCCGGCCGATGAGCTGCACTTCGGACCCGGTTGGTTCAACCACCGCGACGGTGACCGGAATGCCCTGGTCGTCGGACAGCCGCAAATGCTCGGGCCTTATTCCCAGCACCACAGGCTCGCCATTGCGGATGGAAAGTGCCGAGGCCAACGGGACCGAAATCCCCCCGGCGCCGCGGAACGAGGGTGAGCCGTCGGTAGCGATCTCGCCCCTCAGCAAATTCATGGCCGGCGAGCCGATAAAGCTGGCGACAAAAAGATTGTTCGGCCGGTCATAGAGTTCCAGCGGCGGCCCTATCTGCTCGACGATGCCGTCATGCATGACCACGATCTTGTCAGCCATGGTCATGGCTTCGATCTGATCGTGAGTGACGTAGACTGTCGTGGTCTTGAGGCGCTGGTGCAGTTCCTTGATCTCGGCGCGCATCTGCACCCTGAGTTTGGCGTCGAGATTGGACAGCGGTTCGTCGAAGAGAAAGACCGCCGGATCACGAACGATCGCGCGGCCCATTGCGACGCGCTGGCGTTGGCCGCCGGAAAGCTGCCGAGGATAGCGAGCCAGCAACGGCACCAGCCCAAGGATTTCGGCCGCGCGGCGCACGCCGGCATCGCTCTCCGGCTTGGAAACTCCTTTGAGCATCAGCGAGAACGCCATGTTCTCGGCAACGGTCATGTGTGGGTAGAGCGCATAGTTCTGGAAGACCATGGCGACGTCGCGCTCCTTGGGCGCAACGTTGTTGACGACACGTTCGCCAATCGCGATCTGGCCGCGTGAAATCTTTTCCAGGCCGGCGATCATTCTGAGGAGGGTTGATTTTCCGCAGCCCGACGGTCCGACCAGAGTGACGAACTCGCCGTCCTCGATGTTCACGCTGACCCCGTGCAGGATCTCGACAGCGCCGAATGATTTATAAACTTCGCCAATTGCGACAGACGCCATCGATCCTCCCAACAAATTCCCGCGACGTCGTCGAAGGAACAACGCTTCCGCTAGCGACAGCCCTGGCTCCTCCCAGGCTCACGCTAGGCCGAAACGGTAGCGCTACCAAACCGGGCTGTAAAGCGTTTACGGGAAAGCCGAACCTTGGAGGGTCCGCTTCGCGCCACGCAATCCTCCCAGCTACTCCTGCGTCCGCTTCTGCGTGATCAGGTCCAGCCGCTCGCGGTCGGAGCGTTCGCGTTCGTCGCGGTTGCGTACGTCCTTGTAGGCGCGCTCGACCATATTGGTGCGGGCGGTCGCCGCGGCGATGAGGCTGGCTTCCTGCCTGGCGCTCGCCAGGTTCGCTTCCTGGCGCACGACCGCCTGGGCAATGCGGCGATGGTAGAGATCGGGAAACAGGGCGGAGAGCGAATCGTCCTGGTCGAAATGGCCGACCAGTTCCCTGGCTTCGGCCTCGGCGGCACTGGCCGCCGCAAGGAAGGTGGCGTGGCGGGTTTCGTGCAGCGCCTTCAGCTGTTCCTGAACCTTGACCAGCTTCTTGAGGCGGTCCTTGCGCGTGCTCATTTCTATCTCGCCAATGTCAGATCGACGAAGCCGTCGACGAACAGCGACAGCATGGTGCCGACGGCGAAATAGAAGATGATCATGCCGCCGGCGATGATGAAGGGCTGGGAGATGAAATAGATCGGGATCTGCGGCGTCAGCTTGTTGACGAAGCCGATCGTCAGATTGACGAGAATAGCATAGGCGACGAACGGGCTGCCGAGGCGGATGACCAGGAAGAAGGTGTCCGACACCGTGTCGGTGACATCGACGAGGGCGGCCTGCGGGTTGAAGAAGATGTTGACCGGCGCGACCGTGTAGGAGGAAACCAGCGCGCGTATTATCTCGTGGTCGAAATCGAAGACAAACAGCATCAACAGCGCCGAGAACGAGATGATTGCGGCAAGGGCTGCCTGGGGTTCGGGTTCCTCGATCGCCGGTCCGCCGGTGCCGCCATAGCCGACCAGCATGGCGATGGCCGAGCCCATGAAGCGCAGGGCTTCCATGTAGAGCCTGGTCATGGCGCCGATCAGGCCGCCGACCAGAAGTTCCGAGATGATCATCGGCACCAGGATTTGCGGGCGCGGGTCGACGAAAGGAAAGATCTTGTCCCACAGGAAGGCGAGCAGGCCGCCGGTGGCGGCGACCGCCACGAACAACCTGACCTGGACCGGGACGCGGGCGCTGGAGAGGCCCGGCATCAGCATGAAACAGGCGCCGATGCGGCAGAAGGCGAGGAACGCCGCGATGACGACGCCTTGCGACAGCACGCTCACGATATGGTTCCGAGCACCTTGATCTCGACGCCCTTGGCGATTTCGACATGGCTGAGCACCGGCAGTGTGGTGAACAGGCGCTCGATAATCATGCGCACATAGGGGCGGGCGTCGGGCGCGGTGACGAGGACGAAACGCTCGCCGGCTTCCAGATATTTCTTGATCGCCTTGGTGGCGTCCTGGCCGAACTCCTCGAGCTGGCGCGGGTCGATGTCGAATTCGCGCACCTCGCCCTTGGCGTCGCGCTTGAGGCTCTGGTGGAAGGCGAGGTCCCAGCGATTGCCGAGGCGCAGCACCTTCAGCACGCCGCCCTCGGACAGGTCGCCGCATATCTGCTGGGCCATGCGGATGCGGACATGCTCGACAATCTGCTCGGTGCGGCGCACATGCGGCGCGATCTCGGCGATCGCCTCGATGATCAGGTGCAGATTGCGGATCGAGACGCGCTCGGCCAGCAGCAGCTTCAACACCGCCTGCAGGCCGGGATAGGAGATGTGCGTGGTGCAGATCTCGTCGGCGAGCTTGCGGTATTCCTGGTCCTGGCGTTCGAGCAGCGCCTTCATGTCCTTGTAGGACAGAAGCTGCGGCAGGTTGTTGCGGATGACCTCGGAGAGATGGGTGAGCAGCACCGACATGTTGTCGGCGAAGGTGTAGTTCTCGCGCTTCAGATCCTCGGCGAAGGCTTCGACCACGGAATAGGCGCGCATGCCGAAGGCCGGCTCGCGGATTTCCTCGCCCGGTATCTCGGGTATGTCGCGGTTGCCGAGCAGCACCATGATCTCGCCGACGCGCATCTGGTACTCGGCCACCACGGTGCCGTGCACCTTGATCTGGTAGCTCTTCGGCGGGATGGCGAAATCGTCGGCGACGCGCACTTCCGGCACGACGAAGCCGTACTGGGTGGCGAATTTCTTGCGCATCTTGCCCATGCGGAAAACCAGTTCCTGATGCGACGTCAGCAGCCTTGTCGACAGCTGCTTGCCGATCAAAAGCTCGATCTCGGCGGTGGCGAGCGAAGCCTTGACCGAGTTCTTCTCCTCTTCGACCTTGGTCGCCTTTTCCTGATCCTTGATCGCCTCGGCTTCGGCGACGGCGCGGTTGGCGCGCATCGGGATGACGTAGCCGAGACCGGCCATGCCGGCGGCGAGCGCAAAGAACGGGAACAGCGGCAGGCCGGGCATCAGGCCGAGCAGGACCAGCAGCGATGCCGCGACATAGAGGGCGCGCGGGTGGGCACCGAGCTGGCCGAACACCGCCTGGTTGGTCGAGCCGCGGGTGCCGCCCTTGGAGACGAGCAGGCCGGCGGCGAGCGACACGATCAGTGCCGGGATCTGGGTGACGAGGCCGTCGCCGACCGACAGCTTGATGAACACGTCGGCGGCTTCGCCCATGCCCATGCCGTGCCTGATGTAGCCGATGGCGATGCCGCCGACGATGTTGATGGCGGTGATGATGAGGCCGGCGATGGCGTCACCGCGCACGAACTTCGAGGCGCCGTCCATCGAGCCGAAGAAAGAAGATTCTTCTTCCAGTTCGCGGCGGCGCAGCTGCGCGGTTTTGTCGTCGATCATGCCGGCCGACAGGTCGGCGTCGATCGACATCTGCTTGCCGGGGATGGCGTCGAGGGTGAAGCGCGCGCCGACTTCGGCGATACGCGTGGCGCCCTTGGTGATGACGATGAAGTTCACCACGATCAGGATCATGAAGACGATCAGGCCGATGACGAAGTCGCTGGCCATCACCAGCTTGGAGAAGCCGGCGATGACATAGCCGGCGGCATGCGTGCCC
>NZ_RZOM01001670.1:0-746 GCF_003999175.1 Mesorhizobium sp. M7A.F.Ca.ET.027.03.2.1
AGGCCATGGCCTCGTGGCGGAGCGGCTACGCTGGAGACGGCAAATCTCTGAAGCCTCGGTTCGATCCCGAGGCGAGGCCTCCAGAATTTGGCGTCCCAATCTGCCCCGAGCGCAGTCAGGTCCCACGAATAGATTGTGTGTTGCGAAGGCAGTACGGACCGGCCGTCAAAGCAGTCCTGTCTTGAATTTGGCATGCAGGCGCTCGCGAAAAGAGTGCTATGGAAGGGAGGCGAGCGTTGTTGCTTCGCTTTTTCCTGACATTCGAGGCCTTTCGTGCGTGAACCGTCGCTGCTGCCCGTTTTTGGAAAACTTGGCCTCAAGACCCCTGTCGCCTTGGCGGCGGCACCAATCTCGCCGGCAGGTGTGCCGCACCTGCGGAAGCTTCTGGCTGCGCATGGCGGCATGGTGCTGAAACTGTCGGTCGTCGCCTGGACGGTGCTGATCCTGGGCGCCGTGTTTTTCAGGATGCAAGGCTGACCGGCATGGCCAACCGCTACACGGTGCGCATGGAGCTTCCCCAGAGTTGGAGCATCATCGATGTCTTCACCGGCCAGCCTGCGGTTGTCCGGCAAAAGGTGATGGTCGGGATGGGGCCGCGCGAGGCCGAGGACATGGTCGTGCAGATGAATGTCCGCGACGTCAAACGCCGCGAAAGGGCCGAGCGCAAGACCTGATCGCGGTCAGCGCCAACTCGCCGGCATTTCAGCCGAAATCGGCCGCCGTCAGCACATACATGCTCTTGCGGG
>NZ_RZOM01001671.1:0-743 GCF_003999175.1 Mesorhizobium sp. M7A.F.Ca.ET.027.03.2.1
CATACTGGCTGCCTGGCTCTATTCCGACATCCCGCCCGCCGCCTTCATCGACCGGTTGCGCGTCGCCATCGATCTCAGCACCATCTTTGCCGGCCTGATCAAGGCGCCGTTCATGGCCATGATCATCGGCACGATTGCCTCGGTCGAAGGCATGAAGGTCGGCGGCAGCGCCGAATCGCTCGGCCAGCATGTTACCGCTTCGGTTGTGAAGTCGATCTTCGTCGTCATCATCCTCGACGGACTTTTCGCCATGTTCTACGCAGCGATCGAGTTCTGAGATGAAGCTGCGAAACAGGAAAAGGGCGGGCGCATTGGCGGATGAGGCGGGCGAGGGCGACATCGTGCTATCCGCGCACGACATCAGCGTGTCCTTCGCCGACAAGCTTATCCTCGACAGACTGTCGCTCGACATAAGGCGCGGCGAAATCCTTGGATTTGTCGGCGCCTCGGGTGCTGGTAAATCCGTTCTGCTGCGCACCATTCTCGGCCTGACGCGCAAGCAGTCGGGTACGATCAAGCTGTTCGGCGTCGATGTCGAGAAAGCTGATGATGCCGAGCGTCTGCGCATCGACATGCGGCTTGGCGTGCTGTTCCAGCACGGCGCGTTGTTCTCGGCGCTGACAGTGCTGGAAAACGTCCAGGTGCCGATGCGCGAATATCTCGACCTGCCGCGAAAGCTGATGGACGAACTGGCGATGCTCAAGATCGAGCTGGTCGGGCTGCCGCCCGACGCAGCGCAGAAA
>NZ_RZOM01001672.1:0-742 GCF_003999175.1 Mesorhizobium sp. M7A.F.Ca.ET.027.03.2.1
ATCGTAGAGCACGGGGTTCCCGCAGTTCAGGCACTGGGCGTTCTCGAAATAGATGCGATGGCCGCAATGCGGGCAGTCGAAGAGTTTCATGTTGGTCTCAATTCACCGGAGGTGACACAATGTTCACGGCGGCCCGTGCCCAACGCGAACAGCCGCGCGGTGTTCCACATTTTCCTGAAGCTATTTGGCCGCAAGCTGGGCGACAACCTGCCTTGCCACCGCCTCGCCCGACAGCCGTGCGCCGCCGCAGGTCTGGACCAGCGAGCCGGCCAGATGCTCGCCGGCGAAGAAGATCTTGTCGGCCACCGGCTGCATGAGTGCGGCGCGCGCCAGTGAACGGCCGGGGCGGGCCGCGGCATATGCGCCGCGCACGAAGCGCTCGCCGCCCCAATTGGTCATCATTGCGCGTCCGACATGCTTGCGCGTATCGCCGCCGAAGATGCCACACAGCCGGTCGACGACGAAGTCGATGCCGGCCGCCTCGCCGGCCGCCGACATTTCCCAGGCGAAATCGCCGCCGACGAAGCCGACCATCAAGTCAAGGTCGAACGGGAAGCAGAGGAAGTAGATGTCGTGCCTGGCCATCCGTTCGATCAGCAGGTCGTCGAAGGGCTGCAGCCCGAGCCTGGTGCCCGATATTTCGACTGGCAATTTGGTCAGCATGCCCATCGACAGGTCGAAGAAGGCGCCGAAATGCGTGTCGGGCAGGGCCGGCGAGAACGCGATCTCCTCGAAGGCGAGC
>NZ_RZOM01001673.1:0-742 GCF_003999175.1 Mesorhizobium sp. M7A.F.Ca.ET.027.03.2.1
CCTGACATTCTTGCGCAGCCGTCGTGCGAATTCCCGCAGAACCTCGTCGCCGCCGTCATGACCGTGCGCGTCGTTGATCGCCTTGAAGCGGTCGAGGTCGGTGATCATCACCGACAGCGGCCGGCGCCGCGCCTCGGCGCGATCGAACAGCGTCTGCAGGTGGCTGTCTAGATAGCGGCGGTTGTGCAGCCCGGTCAGTCCATCGGTCACCGCCATTTCGATGGTTTGGGTGACGCTGGCGCGCAGCTGGTCGTTGTAACGCTTGCGGCGCACCTGGGTGCGCAGCCGCGCCGTCAATTCCTGCTGGTCGATCGGCCGCATCAGATAATCATTGATGCCGAGTTCGAGGCCGCGGATGATGCGTTCCTCCTCGCCCTCCTCCGCCAACAGGATGATCGGCACGAAACGGGTGCGATCGAGCGAGCGCAACTGCGAACAGAGCCTCAGCGGATCGAAATCGGCGAACGCGGTCGAGATCATCACGCATTCATAGGACGTCTCGGCGGCCTGGAAGAAACCGGCATGCGGATCATGTGTGACGTCGAGATCGGCCCGGTCGCGCAGCATCTTCTGGATGCGCTCGACGGATGATTTGCGTTCGTCGATCAAAAGCACCTTGGGCGTCGTGTCCTCGGATGCGAAATTGCGGCTGAGCAACTCCTCGATGCCGATGTTGCGCGTCGTCGAGGCGCGCAGCCGCAACTCGTCGGTCAGCGACTTCAGGCGAACCAGGCTCTTGACG
>NZ_RZOM01001674.1:0-738 GCF_003999175.1 Mesorhizobium sp. M7A.F.Ca.ET.027.03.2.1
GTGGCCTCGGTGAGCAGCAAGCGCCCCTTTTCCTCGCGCGCTGCATCGGGTCCCAATATGACCTCGAGGCTGGTCAGTTCCGCCTGGATGGTGACATAAGCCGTCTCCGCAGCCATGACAGCCTCGTCGGCATGGCTGCGCAAAGGCAAGGCCTCGCGCACGCTGTTGCGTGTTGTCGCCACACGCTGCTCGGCTGCGGCATGATGTTGCCGGATCTGTTCTGGATCGACTTTGAGTTCGAGGTCCCCGGCCCCGAGGGCACTCAGACGAGCAAGCTCCTCGTGTAATTGCTGTATCCCCTTGGGCGCGAGATCGGCAAGTCGCTGACGCGCCAAGCCCAGTTCGGTAGCTTTGTCGCGCGCTTCCACTAGGCGCTGGCGTGCCGTCCTGAGGCTATCGACACCGAGGGACGCAAGCAGGCTGCGGTGCTTCGCTTCGGCGTCTTCGATGGTCCGGTCGGCCTGCTGCGGCCGATTCGATCGCAGGGTCAAGGCTCCGATGCCGGCAATATCCAGGCGTACGGTGCCAGCAAAGCTTTGGTCTTCTGCATGGGGCAAGGGCTTGGCATCGATGGTCACCAAATCGGCGGCGCCGTCCCGGTATTCCATGCATAGCGTCGGCAGGGTTGCCAGGTGAGCTGCACGAAGGCTGGCGATCTCGATTTCGAGCGCCTGGAGTTGCTCGACAGCTTGTTCCGGCACCGCCAGCATCGCCAGTGCTGCCTCTCCATCTTCGATC
>NZ_RZOM01001675.1:0-735 GCF_003999175.1 Mesorhizobium sp. M7A.F.Ca.ET.027.03.2.1
GTGCCGGAACCCACCTGCCGCCGACGAACATCGGCCGGAATTCGCCGTGGTAGAGCGCCGTGGCCTTCGCCCGCGGGTCGAAATTCAGCGTCATCCCTTCCTCCTCACAATTCCGTGGCGACTATGCCTCCCACGCCGGTCGACCTCAAACAAGGAAAGCTAAAAGGGCGTTCAGATAATCGGACTGTGCAATGTACGCGACTTCCCCGATGGTGCCGGCAACGGAGGAACAGATATGAGACTTGCTGGCAAGGTCGCCATCGTCACTGGCGGCGGTTCAGGATTTGGCGAAGGCATCGTCAGGAAATTCGTCACCGAAGGTGCGCGGGTCGTGTTGATGGACCGTGATGAGGCCGCCGCGGCCCGCGTTGCTGCCGAAGTCGGCAAAAATGTGCGGCCAATCACTGGCGACGTCTCGACACTCGCAAGCTTCGAAGCGGCGGCAGACCTGGCCCGCTCGGCCTTTGGCGGTCTCGACATACTGGTCAACAATGCCGGCGTGGCCCAGCCGCCCCTGGCGCTCGAGACGATGGACGAAGAGATGTTCGACCGGATCGCCAACGTCAACATGCGATCCATCTACAATGGCGCCCGTGCGGTCGTTGCGCATTTCAAATCCATCAAATCGGGCGCCATCCTCAACGTCGCCTCCACCGGCGGCGTCTCGCCGCGCCCGAATTTGACTTGGTACAATGCTTCCAAAGGCTGGGCGATTGCCGCCACCCGGGCCATGGC
>NZ_RZOM01001676.1:0-735 GCF_003999175.1 Mesorhizobium sp. M7A.F.Ca.ET.027.03.2.1
ATGCCGAAGAAGGCGCCATGGCCGAAAGCGGTGAAAACGCGCGCGGCCATCAGCGTCCAGTAGTTGGGCGAGATGGCGCAAAACAGATTGCCGACGACGAACAGCACGGCCAGCCCGACCAGCACCGGCTTGCGCGGCAAATGCGCGGTGGCCATGGCGACGATCGGGGCGCCGAAGACGACACCCAGCGCATATCCGGTAACCAGCAGGCCGGCAGAAGGGATCGATACGCCGAGGTCGGCTGCGACCTCGGGCAGCAGGCCCATGATCACGAATTCGGTGGTGCCGATGCAGAAGGACGCAATGGCAAGCGCAAGGATCGGCAAGGGCATGGGGCGTCCAGACTGAATCGGTTCAAATTGAGACTGCGCGAAGGACGCCATCGTGCGCAAGCTGCATTGCTGCATCGCAGCGATGCAGAAAAGGAAGAGCTTTGAAATGGGTCGCTAACAGGCTGTCAAACCAGCGGCTTCAATTCCTGGGCAATGGTTGGCAACAGCTCCGAGACATTCGGGTGGATGTGCACGGCACGCGCCAGCGTGTCGACGGGCGCCTTGGCGTACATCAGGTCGAGTACGCAATGGATAACCTCGTCGCCGCCGGGGCCGAGCACCGAGCAGCCGAGGATCTGCCTGGTGTCGGCGTCGACCAGGATCCTCATGAAGCCCTGCGTCTCGCCCTTTTCGATAGCGCGGCCGACGCGGGTCATCGGCCGCTGGCCGACCAGCGCGCGAC
>NZ_RZOM01001677.1:0-735 GCF_003999175.1 Mesorhizobium sp. M7A.F.Ca.ET.027.03.2.1
CCATTGGCAAACCGTCTGGGAACGCTGTGGTTCGCGCTGTTTTTTGCCGCAACCGGGTTGGCTTCGGTCGCGCTTTTCTGGGCGATGCATCCTTATGGTGAGGCGCCGCTGGTCGGGGCTTCCGGTGCGATATCGGGCATGATGGGGGCTGCGGCGCGTTTCGGCTTCCGCACCGACCGTTCGGCCGGCAAGGCCGCCTTCGCCGGCCCTGTGCTGCCGATCGCATTCGTATTGCGCCTGCGCGGTGTCGTGATCTTCCTCGCCCTGTGGATGGTCATCAATCTCGCCACCGGCCTGCTCGGGTTTGCCCCAGGGGTAGATGGTCAGATCGCCTGGGAGGCTCATATTGGCGGCTTTGTCGCGGGCTTCTTCGGCCTGCGCTGGTTCGACAGGCGATGGCAGGCGCCCGAGTGGGAAACGACTGACCACCGCACTTGAAATGCAACCGATCACGGCGCACGATGTTCACTCTTACGTGAAGGCCGGTCAGGGCAGGAACCGGCAGGCAAAGCAGAGGAGGACGCCATGACGGTGAAGGCAATTCTCGAGAGAAAAGGCCATGACGTGTTGACGCTCGGGCCGAACGAAAAGCTGAGCGAAGCCATCCGCATCCTGGCAGAGCACAAGATCGGTGCGCTGGTCATCACCAATGGCGATCGCAAGATCGTCGGCATCCTGTCAGAGCGCGACATCGTCCGGGTTGTCGCCCGGGAAGGTGGAGCCGCGCTCGATATC
>NZ_RZOM01001678.1:0-734 GCF_003999175.1 Mesorhizobium sp. M7A.F.Ca.ET.027.03.2.1
GCTTATCGTGCAGCATGCGGGCACGGCGGCGCACCTTCAGCCCACCCGGCATGATGCCATCCTGCGACAGGCCACGGTCGATGCAGCCCTTCATGGCGGTCCAGATTCCGTCGAGGCCGGCGTCGAGCTCCTCGCGCGTCATCTGCGTCTCCTCGTTGACGCGTTTCATGTCGGCGATGGAAAGGCCGCTTTTGCCGGCCATGGCCAGCATCTCGACCGCATTCTTGAACGGATAAGGCACTTTCTTGCCTTCGGTTGTCACCGAACCCTTGGCTTTCATCCGCTGCAGTTCTTCTTCGGAAACCACGAAGCCGCCGCCGATCGAATAATAGATCCGCTTGAGCAGCAGGCGGCCGCCGGCGTCATAGGCGTAGAACGCCATGCCGTTGGCGTGACCGGTGAGCGGCGTCTTGCGGTCCAGCACCAGATCGGTGGCCGGATCAAAGCGATAGGAGGGATGGCCGGGCGGCGAAATGCGCTTTTCGGCGGCGATGCGGCCGGCAATGCCATCGGCCTGGTCGGGATCGACCGTCTGCGGCGTCAGACCGGCAAGGCCGAGCATGACGGCGCGATCACTGCCGTGGCCAATGCCGGTGTAGGCGAGTGACCCGTGCAGGCTTGCGCCAAGCCGGTCGACCTTGACGCCCGCCGGACGCGGCCAGTCATTTCCCGCGACCTCGTCGAGAAACCGCGCAGCGGCGGTCATCGGCCCCATCGTGTGCGAACTCGACGGT
>NZ_RZOM01001679.1:0-734 GCF_003999175.1 Mesorhizobium sp. M7A.F.Ca.ET.027.03.2.1
GGCCTGCCCGATCCGGCCGAGAAGCGGGTGCTGGTCGAACAGGCCATGGCGCTGCTGGAGGAGGCCGAGGCTGCCGTGTCCGAGGCCGAGCAGTCTGTCATCGATGCCCGCGCCACGGAAAGTTCTGCCCGGCCACCGCTTCAGGATGCCAGGGCCGAGCTGGCGCGGATCGAAACCGAAGCGCGCACGCTGGCCAAAATCCTGAATGCAGCCAGCGGCGATCTCTTCCCGGCCGTGCTGGAGCAGATCAGCGTCGATCGCGGTTTCGAAACGGCGCTGGGTGCGGCCCTTGGCGAAGACCTCGACGTGCCGCTTGACCGCAGCGCGCCGGTGCATTGGGGCGAAAGCGCGATCCAGCCCGGCGACGCGGCTCTGCCGGAAGGCGTTAAAAGCCTGGCCAGCGTGGTCCACGCGCCGGCACAGCTCGCCCGCCGCCTGGCGCAGATCGGTATTGTCGAGGCCGCCGGCGACGGCCGCCGGTTGCAGTCGCTGCTTGCTCCCGGCCAGCGGCTGGTCAGCCGTGAAGGCGCGCTCTGGCGCTGGGATGGCTTTACCGCAAGCGCCGATGCACCGACCGCCGCAGCACAACGGCTGGCGCAGAAGAACCGGCTGGCTGAGCTCGATGCCGAGGCGATACAGGCGACGCTCGTCCTGCGCCAGGCCGAGGAGGCGCTGGGAGAGGCTGAACAGGCGCTCCGCCTGGCGAGCGAGGCCGAGCGCAACACGCGCCAGGC
>NZ_RZOM01000167.1:0-7916 GCF_003999175.1 Mesorhizobium sp. M7A.F.Ca.ET.027.03.2.1
TTCATATCCCTGCCGGCGAGCCGGTGCGGCTGCTATTGACCTCGACCGATGTGATCCATTCCTTCTGGATCCCAAGCTTGGCCGGCAAACTCGATCTTATCCCCGGCCACATGAACGTGCTGGACATCAAGGCGGACAAGCCGGGCGTCTACCGTGGTCAATGCGCTGAATTCTGCGGTGCGCAGCACGCCAATATGGGCACCTTCATCATCGCCGAGCCGCGCCCGAAATTCGATGCGTGGCTGAACGACCAGTTGCAGCCGGCCGGCGCGCCGGCGAGCGGCGAAGCCAAGGCCGGCGCAGACCTGTTCCTCAAACGCCCCTGCGTGATGTGCCACAGGATCGGGGGAACGCCGGCCGGCGGAACGGTGGCTCCCGACCTCACCCACATCGCCAGCCGGAAAACATTGGCGGCCGGAACGCTGACGATGAGCCGCGGCAATCTCGCCGCCTGGATAGCCGACCCGCAAGGCATCAAGCCGGGTTCCCACATGCCAGTGGTAGATCTCAACGGCGACGAGCTCAACGCAATCGTCGCTTATCTCGAGGGTCTGAAATGAGCAGCGCCGATGTCACAGGCGACCGCCACATCCCGGAACCAGACCCCGCCAAAGGCGACCTTGCTCCCGAACGTGACGGCCCCCGCGATACGGGCATGGATGATGCCAGCCTGCATCGCTGGCTCGAGCGCACCTGGCGGACGCCGTCCGGCATCGTCGGAGCGCTCTCGAGCGTCGACCACAAGGTGATCGCACGACGCTATTTGATCACCGCTTTCGTCTTCCTTGGTCTTGGCGGTCTCAACGCTGTCGCCATGCGTATCCAGCTTTCGGGACCGCAACGCGGCCTGATCGGGCCCGACCTCTACAACCAGCTGTTCACCATGCATGGCGTTACGATGATGTTTCTGTTCGCCGTGCCCATCGTGCAGGCGACCGGGATCTACCTGGTGCCGCTGATGGTGGGCACCCGCAACATCGCGTTTCCGCGCCTGAACGCGTTCAGCTATTGGATCTACGTCTCGGGCGGCGCTTTCGCCTGGGTGTCCTTTGCCCTCAACATGGCTCCTGATGTGGGCTGGTTCGCTTACGTGCCGCTGTCCGGCCCCGAATTCGCACCGGGCAAGCGCGCCGATGTCTGGGCGCAGATGATCACCTATACCGAAGTGTCGTCACTGGCCGTCGCGGTTGCGACCATCGTCACGGTGTTCAAGCAGCGGGCCCCCGGCATGTCGCTGGACAAGATCCCGCTCTATGTCTGGGCGATGCTGGTCACTTCTTTCGTCGTCATCTTCGCGATGCCGGCGGTGATGATCACCTCGACTTTCCTGATCCTTGACCGCCTGGTCGGCACGCACATCTTCAACCCGGCGGAAGGTGGGGATGCTCTGCTGTTCCAACATCTCTTCTGGTTCTTCGGCCATCCGGAAGTTTACATCATCTTCCTGCCGGCGACGGGCATGGTGTCCTCGATCATTCCTGTTTTCGCCAGGCGACCGACATTCGGTCATCTCGGGCTGGTCCTGTCGCTGATCGCAGTCGGCTTCCTGTCGTTCGGGCTCTGGGTTCACCACATGTTCGCCACGGGATTGCCTAAGCTCGGCGCCAGTTTCTTCACCGCATCCAGCATGCTGATCGCCATTCCAAACGGCGTGCAGATCTTCTGCTGGCTTGCAACACTTTGGGACGGCCGGCCGGTGATCCGGACGCCATTGCTGTTCGTCTTCGGCTTCTTCTTCATCTTCGTCATCGGCGGGCTAACCGGCGTCATGCTCGCCTCGGTGCCATTGGATCTTCAGGTGCACGACACCTATTTCGTCGTCGCGCATTTCCATTACGTGCTGATCGGCGGCTCGGTGTTCCCGCTGCTTGGCGCGGCTTATTTCTGGTTCCCGAAGATCACCGGCCGCATGATGAGCGAACGCCTTGGGCGGTGGCATTTCTGGCTGGCCTTCATCGGGTTCAATGCGGCCTTTTTCCCGATGCATCTCGTCGGCCTATGGGGCATGCCACGACGGGTCTACACCTATCCGGCCGAGCTTGGCTGGGGCAACATCAACCTTTTCATCTCTGCCGGGGCGCTGCTCTTCTTCCTGAGCTTTGTCCTGTTCACTTTCAATCTGGTGCATGGCGCGTTGAAAGGCACCTCGGCCGGCAACAATCCGTGGGACGCAGGAACCTTGGAGTGGGCAACGTCCTCGCCACCGCCGAGCTATAATTTCGCACGCATTCCCATGGTTACCCATATCGAGCCGCTCTGGGCCGAGCGCGAGGCGCTACCTGTAGCGACCGGGCTCCGCGTCGATGCGCGCGAACTCCTCATCTCTACCGTGGCCGAAGCTTATCCCGATATTCGCGAGAAATCGGCCACACCGTCGATCTGGCCGCTTTTTGCGGCGCTCGCCGTAGGCGGCACGTTTCTCTATTCGATCTTCACGCCCTGGGCGATCGTCTGGGGCGCCGCGCCGATCGCCATCACGTTGATCGGTTGGTTCTGGCCGAAGGGCCATCCGGAGGACCAGGAATGAAGCAGCGCGCCGCCGCCGATCTTTCTGGCCTGCCGACCTTCGGGCACGGTCCGCGCAGCCCCACCTGGTGGGGCACGCTCGGCTTCATGGCGTTGGAAGGTACGGGTTTTGCGCTGGCAGCGGGCGCATATCTCTACCTTGCGCTGTCGTGGCCAGCATGGCGGCTTAGCGCACCGCAGCCGAACCATTGGCCCGGAACGATCGTGACGATTTTGTTTGTCGTCAGCCTTGTGCCCAACCACGTCCTCCACCGCCACGCCAAGCAATGCTCCATGGTTCCGGTGCGGATCGGCCTGGTGGTCATGTCGCTGCTCGGCATCGCTCCGCTCGTCGTGCGCTGGTTCGAATTCCCCGCCCTCAACATCTATTGGGACACCAACGCCTACGGATCGATGCTCTGGGTGCTGCTTGGCCTGCACACCACGCACCTCATAACCGATGTCGGCGACACCATCGTGCTGACAGTGCTGATGTTCACGCGCCACGGCTATAGCGGCCGGCGCTTCGGCGATGTCGGCGACAATGTCTTCTACTGGGATTTCGTGGTCCTGACCTGGATCCCGATCTACGTGCTCATCTATTGGGCGCCGAGGCTAGGCTGAGATGCGAGCGCTGCGGTTGGGAACGTCTTGGGGTGGTCTTCTGTCAGGTCCGCTGGCCTGGGCGGTCTCGACACAGCTGAATTATGCGCTGGTGCCTTGGCAATGCAACCGCCAGGTGCCGGTCGTGCTTCCCGTGGCGCTGCTGCTCGTCTTGTTGTCGCTGCTCGGCGGGGCGCTGTCGTGGCGGGCGAAGCGGCGAGGCGGTGCCGCATTCAAGCCGGAGCGTACGCGCCGCACAGAGCGCTTCGTCGCCAATCTCGGGATGTTGTCGGCGTTGCTGTTTGCGCTTGTGATCCTCATGCAAGGCAGCGCGGCGCTGATCCTGGATGAGTGCCTGCGATGAACCTGGACGCGCTGTTCCCTACTTCCATCTGCTACGGCGTCGGCGCGCCCGGGGCCGGGTGGACGCTCGCGCTGCCCATCACCCTGCCACTCGCCGTGGTTGCCCTGATATATGTCGTTGGTGCTGGCCGGCTTTGGCGGCGCAGCAGCCGCGGCAGGACGTTGCGGATGCGCCAGGCTCTGCTGTTCACGGCCGGATGGAGCGTGTTGACAGCCGCATTGGTCAGCCCGATTCATGTGCTCGGCGAGCAGGTCTTTGCGGCGCATATGATCGAGCATGAACTGCTGATGGCCGTGGCGGCGCCGCTGTTGGTCTCTGCCTGCCCGGCTGCGGCCTTGATGTGGGGCCTACCCATCCGGTTCCGGCGCATCCTGGGAATTGCCGGACACGTCAATTGGCTGAGGGTGGTCTGGGCCTTCGCAACGCGGCCGATCAGCGCGACCATTATCCACGGCATTGCTATATGGATTTGGCACATTCCGGTGTTGTTCGAGGCCGCGCTCGAACGCGGCGTACTGCACTATGCACAGCACGCGAGCTTCTTCGGAACAGGGCTGCTGTTCTGGTGGGTCCTCTTGCCGCGTCCCGGCCGCCAGCATGCTTATGGGAGCGCAGTGATGCACCTCTTTGTCACCTCGCTGCATACCGGGCTGCTCGGCGTTCTCCTGTTGCTCTCGCCACGCCTCTGGTACCCGGAGAACGCCGTGGGAGCGGCACTGTGGAATTTGAGCCCCCTGGAGGACCAGCAACTTGCCGGACTGGTGATGTGGGTTCCGGCTGGATTGATATATGGCGGCGCAGCGCTGCTGCTGGTCGCGTTGTGGATCAAGGCGAGCGGAAGGAGGGAGGCGGCGCATGCGTACGAGCTTGTCTAAACTGCTTGCCGCCGTCATCGCCGCGCTGGTGCTGCTCGTCGCGGCCGTGGCCGGAATGACCTGGTGGTCCGATCGGGCCGCGCGCGTCCGCCACGAGGCGGAGGCGGCCACGGGCGGTGACACTGCGAGGGCCTTGCCGATCATGACTGCGAATGGCTGTTCCGGCTGCCATACGATTACGGGCGTGCCGGGCGCTCAAGGGCAGGTCGGTCCTCGCCTGGATGCCAGTCTTGCTGGCCGCATCTTTATCGGTGGCGGGCTGGCCAACAATCCAGAGAACCTGATCCGCTGGATACGATCGGCCAGGGAAGTCGATCCGCACACGGCCATGCCATCGACACGGATCACGGAGCAGCAGGCGCGCGATATCGCGGCCTACCTCTACGCTCTAAAATGATTTTAGCGGTCCATCGTCTGAACAACAACGCCGGCCCTTCTGAAGAGACCGACTATCGTTGATCCAGGATCATTCAAGCTAGGTTTGACGCTGAGACGAATCGGAAATCCGGTCGCGCACTGCATGCTCGGTCTTGTCTGCTGTGGACTTCACGACCTCGCCGAGTTGATCGGCCATCGTGCCTGCTTCCATATGTTGCCGGCCAGCTTCCTGCTTGATGGTCTCATAGGCGTCGGCGGCGACCTGCTTGGCTTCATCCAGACCCCTGTCGAGCATGGTTCCGGCGGTGTTGCGAAGCTTGTCGCCATAGGCGCCTAGTTGCTCATCCTCCGTTGCGGTATGGGGCAGCATTGCACCTATGGCGGCGCCGATGGCGAGACCGGCGGCCGCTACGGCCAAAGGTTGGTTCTCAAACAGTTCTTGGGCAGAGCGGGCGGTTTTCGCCGCCATGTCGCCGGTCACCGATCTTGCAGTGGCCGTGCTGCCCGTCAAACCCTCGGCGGCGTTGCTTACCGCGCTCGAAACGGTATCGCTGACGCTGGTAGCAGCCGACGACAGCGATGAGGCGGCATCGGAGAGCGTGCCGCCGAAGCCGCCGCGCTCCCCTTCATCATGTCTTCCCGGCGCTGAAGGCAATGGGTAGCCAGCCGAACCGTGGGCCGTGTTTGAGGTACCGCTGCCGAACATCAGCCAAGCAAGACCCGCGCCGACCATGGTGACCGGCAAAGGATTGTCTCGGACCTGCGTTCTGAGATTGCTGAGCATGGCCGAGCTCTCCCCTCCCGAGAACAGCCCGGTGAACTCATCAAGCAATTGTCCGGGCGTCATCTTGCCTCGAATGGATTCGGCGGTCTCCATCACCCGGGCGCGGGCTGCCTCGGCCTCGCGTTCAAGTTCGGCTGCGGATTTCTCAGTCATCTCACTTGTTCCTTGATCACGCTCGCGTCGCGCTTGAGCTGTTCCTGGGTCCGGTCGGGGGTAAGTTCCGAAGGCGCCATGCTGGCCATCCCGGTCCGCAGCAGGATGACGCCGAGGATCGCCACGACCACACCGACCAGCAGGGAAGACCACCCCGCGCCGAGCCCTGCCCGCGTCAGTGCGATAACGAGTGCCTGCAGCAACACCAATAATGCCGCGAGCAGGCAGATCGCGCCGCCGAGCACTTCAGCGGCACCTGCTCCGGCTTTGGTGAGCTTTTCAGATAGCTCGGCCCGAAACAGCCTGGCTTCGGTTTGCACCAGTGTGGTGACATTCTGGGCCAAGTCGGTGATCAGTCCGGTAAGGCTGGGATTGTCCTGGGTGTTCATCTGTCCTGCTCCGCGTTCTGCGTGGCCCCATCATCGCCGACGAGGCCCGAATCCTGCGAACGATCAACGGACCAACCCTGTGCCTGATCGGTGTGTGATCTGAAGTCTCCAGGATCATCCTGAAATTCGGGCCTTGTCGGCGGAGAAGCCTTGATGAATCGCCCGAGAGCCAATCCGGCCAATACCGACCCGGCAAGCAAGACACCGGGATTTTGCCGGCCAAAGGACTGCACGTCCTCAAGGACCTGGCCGAACGGTTTCTGTTTCAATGACGATGAAAGCCGCTCCAAGCCACCGGCGGCATCCAATGCGAACTTCGATGCGTTCCTTTCATCGTTGTTGGCCAGATGGTCACTGGCCGCGCGCAGTGCGCCGCCCAGCGCCGCCAGACTCGATCCGATGTCGCGCTGAGCTTCCTCCGCCTTGTCGGAAATGACCTCCTTGGCTTCAGATGCATAATCGCCAGCCTTACGGGTCACCGTGTCACGCGCGTCGTGAAGCAACTCGCTGGCACGTTCTTGTTCCTGGCGAAGCCTGTCGGAAACGTCGCTTTTCGCCTTGTCGAAATCGGTGGGCTGTCCGCCCTGATCGTTCTCATGCTGCATGGGCCACCTAGTGAAGACCGAGGAAGGAGAGGACCGCGAGCACGACAACGATAAGGCCGATAAGATAGATGACACTGTTCATGTGCACGTCCTCCGTGGCTTCCCAACTTCGTGGAACCTCCGATGTTCCACTAGGTGAAAGCATTTATGATCAGGCTGAAACGGAGAGCTCGTCCGGGACGCAACAATCACGAATGAGCTGAGCTGCCCCTCGTGCGGAGCTTCAGTGGCTCGAGTACAAACCTTGTGCTCCCGACTGCGCACGGGTCGAGCGGAAGGCCGCCGGTTGCCTCGGCTTTGGCTGACCTTTGTCTATTCGGCTGTCCGCCTGTCGATCATCTGCTCGCTCTGGACGCCCGGCACGTCCCTGCGCTGTTGGACGCCTTCAACGAAGCGAGGATGAAGGCATAGAATACGTGCTGATGCTTCATTCTCCTGCGGGAAGGAGCAGAGATATTCAGTTCGCCCATGTCTTCGAACGCCGCGACTGCTGCATGGTGTCGTGTGCACGCGCTCCGACGGATTGTTCCGTCCGAGCAACACCTAATTCATGCAACCTTGGAAAACAGGGCGACGTCGCATCTGGCCAAGCCGTAGCGCCACCGATGATCGGTCGTGGCGACCCGGCTTTGGTAAAACAGCGAAAGTTGGCCCCCTTCGATCATCACGGTCGAGTGGCCGTTCTCTCCCGGCTGGCCTGGTTCCAGCACCGGTCCCATCGACACATAAGGTCCAGCAACATCATCGGCGATGGCAAAAAACACGCGTTGCCGGTTTCCCCGAAGGCCATTCGGGAGAAAGCAAGTGGCATTGAGAAGCACGCGGCCATCCGGCAATTCGACCAGTTGTGCGCCCTCTATCCCCCATTCGTAGTCGGGATCCTCTCTCGTGTTGTGGTGAGGAACTTCATTATGGTCGAGGATCTTGCCGATCCGCTTCCAGGGACCGAACCATGAATCGGATTGGCTACGCGCGAGATAGATGTCGGGCTGTGGCACCCTGGTGAATTTTGGCATGGCGGAATAGACGAGGTAGCGCCTGCCGCCAATAACTGCGGGATGCGGATCGTAAATGCCATCTTCCTCCGTGTCCGGGATGGCGAGGATTGCCGGGCTAAGAACCACCCAATGGAACCCGTCATTGGAAACCGCATGCTCGCAGCGGCCACCAGACTTCATGAACTCGGTCTGGATGAACATGTGAAAGACGCCACTTTCGTGAATGACCCCCGGAGCCGCAACACCACTCCCATTGATAGGA
>NZ_RZOM01001680.1:0-731 GCF_003999175.1 Mesorhizobium sp. M7A.F.Ca.ET.027.03.2.1
GTCGGGCACCATCAGGATGATGATGTCGGCAGCCTTGGCCACGGCGGCGTGGCCGGTGACGGTCTTCAGCCCCTTGGCGACGAGATCGGCCGGCGGCTTGGAGCGATGGTCGCTGGTGATGACATGATAGCCCGCATCCAGCAGGTGCCCCGCCATCGGCGCGCCCATGATGCCGAGGCCGATGAAGCCGATGGTTTCCATGATGATTCTCCTGACGCTTGTGTGAAACGCCCCCTCATCCGGCCGCTGCGCGACCACCTTCTCCCCGAGGGGAGAAGAGAATGCCGACGTTGATGCCTGTCTCTTCTCCCCACCGGGGAGAAGGTGGCCCGAAGGGCCGGATGAGGGGGCCTTGGCCGCTAAGCCGCAGCACTGCCCTGCCCGCTCAACTCCCGAAACCAGCCTAACCCAGCCTCCGTCCCTGCCTTCGGCTTGTATTCCGCCCCGACCCATCCGGCATAACCGATGCGGTCGATGTGCTCGTACAGGAAGGGAAAATTGATCTCGCCCGTCCCCGGCTCGTGACGGCCGGGATTGTCCGCAAGCTGGATATGCGCGATGCGGCCGAGGTTAGCCTCGATGGTACGGGCGAGATCCCCCTCCATGATCTGCATGTGATAGATGTCGTATTGCAGGAACAGGTTTTTCGAGCCGACGCGATCGATCAGCGCTAGCGCCTGGTCGGAGTAGTTGAGGAAGAAGCCCGGAATATCGCGCGTGTTGATCGGCTC
>NZ_RZOM01001681.1:0-731 GCF_003999175.1 Mesorhizobium sp. M7A.F.Ca.ET.027.03.2.1
TCACTATACGGGGAGAGGATGCCGGCAGGCAGGTGAGGGGCGGCGCAGACGCTGGCCACTATGAACGGTCGCTGTGACGCAGTAGCATCAACCGGTCGCTGGCACGGGAAACTTACTGCCGCAGCGCGACGGAAATGGCGTCGAGGCCGCCACGCAATTCGGCTTCCGTCGGCCAGCCAAAGCCGACGCGGAAGAAGCGTTTTTCCATCTCGAACCAGTGGCCGGGTCCGACATAGGTGCCGTGGTTTTCCAGCAGGTTCACATAGAACCGGTCGAGGTCGAAGCCGGGTTCGACATTGAGGCGCGGGAAGCCGACGACGCCACCTTCGGGCCGCACCCAGTCGACCAGCGGTTCGCGATCGATCCAGGCCTGGACGATGTCGCGGCGCCCCGCCATTTCGGGCAGCAGCGTCGCCAGGAAAGCGTCCCGGCGTTCGAGCATGCCGCGGGCAATGCCTTCGTCGATAACGCTGCCGCAGATGCCGATCTGCTCCTTGGCGGCGAGGAATTTCTCCTGAAGCTCAGCGTCCCTGGTGATCAGCCAGCCGATGCGGATGCCGGGAATGCCGAAGGCCTTGGACAATGACGAGACGCTGATCGCCTTCGGGCTGAGTGAGGCAGCCGTCGGCAGCCGCCGGCCGTAGGAAAGGTCGCGATAGGTCTCGTCGACCAGCAGACGGCAGTTGCTGCTTTCGGCAAGCGCAACCAGCGCATCGAGCTCGGTTCGGCTC
>NZ_RZOM01001682.1:0-730 GCF_003999175.1 Mesorhizobium sp. M7A.F.Ca.ET.027.03.2.1
CAGGCAGATGGCCGGCGAAAGGTGCCGCCGCGTCGAGCACCACCACCATCGTGCCTGGCGCCAGCTTGCTCTCGATGCTGGCCGCGACCTTGCCGATATGCGTGTCGGGGACGGCCAGGATCACCACATCGGCGTCCTTGAGCGCCTCGTCGGCACTGACCGTATCGAAACCCAGTCCGGTCTTCAGCCGTTCGCGGCCGGCATCGCTGACCTCGACATGGCGTATCGTGTAGGGCGACCCGCGAAAATTGGTCGACAGGCGGTAGCCCATTTTCCCGCCAGCCCCGAACAGCGCAATCGTTGTCATCTGGTCACCACTCCTGTTCTTCGCCGACGGCATCGCCCGTCGTCAACTGATCAACTGGTATAATCACGCTACCAGATTTTGGCAATCCGATAATGACCATGCGTGCGTTCGCCGCGTCATCGGCTGCCGCCGGCAAGCTCCAGCGCGCTTGCCCGCTGAGTGCGCATGAGTGCTGCTCTGCCATCCCCAGAAATAGGAGGCATGTGATAGGGGTCGGAGGCCGGGCCGGGCGCTACTTCAAAAGATCGACCAGCATGTCGAAAGCCGCATCGATATCGCCGCGAACCGCCGCCTGAACTGCCTGCTCGTCCCGGTCGCGCAGGGCCGCAAACATCTGTTGATGGTATGTGTTCGCGGTCGAGTAGGACCCATGCAGCATATTGAAATAGGGGCTGATCTGCAGCCATAGATCCTTGATGATCT
>NZ_RZOM01001683.1:0-730 GCF_003999175.1 Mesorhizobium sp. M7A.F.Ca.ET.027.03.2.1
TTGCAGAACCGCCCGCTTCTTCTTGAAGGCGGCCATGACGGTCGGAAAGCCCGGGATGAGCGTGCGCACGGTCACGCCCTTGGCCGCCAAGGCGATGGGCAGCGCGCCGGTCACGTCGGCAAGCCCTCCGGTCTTGATCAGCGGAAAGATCTCGGGCGTGACCGACAGAACCTGCATGCGTTAGAGCCCTAACTTGTCGATCATGTCCTGCGTGACCAGGCAGATGCCCTTTTCGGAAACGCGGAAGCGCTTGGCGTCGAGAATAGGATCTTCGCCGACCACCAGCCCTTCCGGTATCCTAACACCATGGTCGATGACCACGCGCTTCAACTTTGCGTTCCGGCCGACATGAACGTCGGGCAGCATGACGACTTCTTCCAGCGTCGAATAGGAATTGATGCGCGCGCCGGTGAAGATCAGGCTTTTTTTCAGCGAAGCCCCCGAGACGATGCAATCGCCCGAGACAAGCGAAGACACAGCCGAACCGCGGCGGCCATCCTCGTCATGCACGAACTTTGCCGGCGGCTTCAATTCGGCATAAGTCCAGATCGGCCAGTCGCGGTCGTAGAGATCGAGCTCGGGCGTGATATCGGTCAGGTCGATATTGGCTTCCCAATAGGCGTCGACCGTTCCGACGTCGCGCCAGTAGGCCTCGTTCTCGGCGGTCGAGCGGACGCAGGATTTGGCGAAGCGATGCGCGATCGCCTTACCGTGCTGGACGATGTAGGGG
>NZ_RZOM01001684.1:0-730 GCF_003999175.1 Mesorhizobium sp. M7A.F.Ca.ET.027.03.2.1
GCGTGAAGCTGGTGCAGCTTCGCATCAAGACCATGGACGAAACCGGGCTGCGCGCGGAGATCCGCAAGTCGAAGGCCTTGTGTGTCCAATACAAAAGCCAGCTCATCGTCAACGATCATTGGCGCCTGGTAATCGAGGAGGGCTGCGATTTCGTGCATCTCGGCCAGGAGGATCTGCAAACCGCTGACCTCTCGAGGATACGGTCAGCCGGTGTCAGGCTCGGGTTGAGCACGCATGATCATGTCGAGCTGGAAACGGCCATGTTTGCTGAACCCGACTATGTCGCGCTCGGTCCAATCTATCCCACCATCTTGAAGAAAATGAAGTGGGCACCGCAAGGGCTAGAGCGGATCAGCGAGTGGAAGCGGCGGGTGGCGCGGATACCATTGGTCGCCATCGGCGGCCTCAACCCGGACCGCCTCGACGGCGTCTTTGAGGCCGGCGCCAACAGCGCCGCAGTGGTCACGGACATCACGTTGAACTCCGACCCCGAAGCGCGCACGCGAGAATGGATCGAAAAGACGGACCGATGGCGATGAGACGAGAACCGCATGTGCTTGTCGTTGGCGGGTCCGACTCCAGCGGCGGAGCCGGAATTGCGCGTGACATCGAGACGATCTCTGCCATTGGCGTGCGCACCTGTCTCGCCGTCACAGCGCTAACGGTGCAAACGCACGACGCAGTGATCGAAATCCATCATTCGCCACCCAGCCTGGTGGCCAATCAGATG
>NZ_RZOM01001685.1:0-729 GCF_003999175.1 Mesorhizobium sp. M7A.F.Ca.ET.027.03.2.1
GCCTGCTGATCATCGATGTCGACCATTTCAAGTCGATCAACGACCGTTTCGGCCATGCCGAAGGCGACAAGGTGTTGAAGGCGGTCGCTGCCCTGCTTGGCGAGGCGGCAAGCGCTGAGGACCAGGTGTTCCGCATCGGCGGCGAGGAATTCGCCATCCTCAGTTCTCGTCCGCACTCGGTCGCCAGGCTGTTCGGCGAAGGCATTCGCCACGCGGTCAAGGGCTCGGCCGCCACCAGCCGCTTCGAGCTCACCGTCAGCGCCGGCGTTTCCAGCGTCAGCGAAACCACGCGCTGCCTAGCCGACCTGTTCGCGCTTGCCGACCAGCGTCTCTACAAGGCGAAGTCGACCGGCCGCGACCGCGTCGTCGGCGAGCCGGGCGGCCACGAAGCCGACACGGCCGCTGCATGGACAAAGTCCGCGCGGATTTAGTTCGTTACGACTTCCTCTGCCGTCGAATGCCCGTCACGGTTGAAACCGCCATCAGCGCGATCGCCAGCCATTTCAGCGCCGTGATAATCGGCCCGGCCTCAATATCGTACGCAATGAACAGCAGGATGCCCGGCACCAGCAGGCCGCATAGGATCATCATGATGCGGTTGATCTGCCACGAGACTTTCGACGCCAACGCCTCGTCGCCGGGCGCGGAAACAAGTGTTGCTCGCATTGTCTTGCCGCCCACCAGCATGGCCGAAACGCGCATCGAGATCGGCAGGCCGAGCCCGATGAT
>NZ_RZOM01001686.1:0-729 GCF_003999175.1 Mesorhizobium sp. M7A.F.Ca.ET.027.03.2.1
GCCGACGATCATCGGACCGTTGCCGTCATCGCGTACGATCAGCGTGCCGACGGACGGGTTGGTCGCGGTGCGCCCGGCATTTTTTCGCGACAGTCTGAGTGCCGCCGCCATGAAGCGGCGATCAAGGGCGGCCTGTTCGCTTGCAGTCATGCTCAGCTGGCTTCCTCTTCACCCTTGATTTCGTCGCCCTTGAGCTCGCCCAGCAATTCATGGAAATCCTTGGCCTCGCGAAAATTGCGGTAGACCGAGGCAAAGCGGACATAGGCGACATCGTCGAGCGACTTCAGCGCTTCCATGACCAGCCGGCCGACTTCTCCCGAAGCAACCTCCGTCTCGCCGGAACTTTCGAGTTGGCGCACGATGCCGGTCACCGCGCGGTCGATGCGCTCGGGATCGACATTGCGCTTGCGCACGGCGATCTCCACCGAACGCAGCAACTTGTCGCGGTCGAAGGGCACTTTGCGGCCCGATTTCTTGACCACGACGAGGTCGCGCAACTGCACGCGCTCGAAGGTGGTGAAGCGACCGCCGCAATCGGGGCAGACACGCCGCCTGCGGATCGCCGCGCCATCCTCTGCGGGGCGCGAATCCTTCACCTGCGTATCTTCTGACTGGCAATAGGGACAGCGCATGGAGAAGCCTTTGGTTGGCGAATCTGGTGAAGCGAAAGGCTTAGAGGTTTTTGCAGCGATGGCAAAGTGTCGCCAACAGCCCCACGCCCTTCAGAGA
>NZ_RZOM01001687.1:0-729 GCF_003999175.1 Mesorhizobium sp. M7A.F.Ca.ET.027.03.2.1
CCTTTTTCTTTTGCGGCTTCAGACTCCTTGTTTCGTGGTGGACTTCCGAAAGGCCTCAAACAGGTCGTCCAGTTGTCCGGCGATAAACGCTGCGAAACGCGATCCTTCGGCCTCTCCCACGGCAATCATGGTAGTTTTTCCGTTGTCTTTGAGGCTGACGCTGACCGTTTTGTCTGGAGCAGCCCAGGATTTCATAGCAATCATGGGCTTTGATGGCTTGGCCGGAGCCGCAGGTCCTTTAATCGCATTGGTATCCGACGGGAGCGTCTCAAGCAGCATGATGAATCTGTCATCGGACGTTGCCTCGCGGAATTTGTTTTTGTGAGTAAGATCGAAGGCTTTCGCGAGTGAGCCATCGACGGAATAGCGGTTTGAGAATTCCTGCCATCGTCCTCGACCAATCCCGGGGGCTTTGCCAATCGATTGCAGTATCTCCTTGTCGACCGAGGAGGCGATTTTGATCATCTCGGAAACGTGCGATTTTCCGGTCGACAACGAAGCGCAGATGGTATCCCGTTTGTATCCTGCTTCCTGTTGCGCAAGCGCAAAAGCGCATTTTTCGATGTATGAAAGATCCTCTCGAGCTGTGTTTTCTTCCCCTTGGAAAATGACAGCTTGTTCATCGGTTAGCTCGCGGACGGCCGCTTTGAATCCGATCCCAAGCTGCTTAGCTGCCGCTAGTCTTCTGCGACCATAGACGATTTGAAACTCGCCATCCTTGCCTTGTAC
>NZ_RZOM01001688.1:0-728 GCF_003999175.1 Mesorhizobium sp. M7A.F.Ca.ET.027.03.2.1
CCGAGACCGCCCGCGCCAGTTCCGCCGATTGGTTGAAGCGCCGCCTGAAAAAGCGCCGCCAGTGCAGCGGCACCGGCACCACCACATCCGCCTCGGCGATGAGATCGGCACCCGCACGCACCATCCAGCGCGCCATCCATGGTGCCAGATCCGTGCGATCCTGGTATTTCAACCCTTGCACCATCTGGCGGGCAACGCCGGAATAGGCGACCGCCGCCCGCGCCCGCTCGAAAGGCGGCGGATCGGCAATCGCCTCGGCCGACAGAAAGCCTTCGCCCATATGATGGGTGAACGGCGTGCCCATGACCGGGCACCATGGCCGCTCCAGCAGCCTGAGCTTCGGCCAGCAGGCGCCGCACAGCACGCCTGGCTGCGAGACATGCCGGCGGCAACCGGCGCAGACCGGCGGAAACAGCATACGCGCCGGCCAGCCGACAACCGACCGCGCCAGGTTCGTGATCGCGATGGACTTGATCTTGGGCATCGGATCGGCCACGTGGTTGCTCCTGCGCGCCACTATATCAACGATCCCGGAGCGTGGACAAACAAAGGATCTGCCCGTTGCAGCCGATAATGGATACCTCTCTGTGGCTGGCGCACAAGCGGCGCGCCCTTGCTCATCCGGTCGACGGTGCGGACTTCCTCATGCGCCGCACGGCCGAGGACCTTGCCGACCGGCTGGGTGCCGTCGAGCGCAGGTTCGGCAAGGCGGCTGTGCTGTTTTGCCA
>NZ_RZOM01001689.1:0-727 GCF_003999175.1 Mesorhizobium sp. M7A.F.Ca.ET.027.03.2.1
GACCAAGACCGCCCGCTCCAAGTGGGGCATGTCGCGCACGCAGATCGTCAACATCCTGCAGGGCGTCAAGGACGGTTTCGAGAAGAAGCTCGAGATCACCGGCGTCGGCTATCGCGCGGCACTTCAGGGCAAGAACCTGCAGCTGGCGCTTGGCTTCAGCCATGACGTCGTCTATGAGACGCCGGCCGGCATCACCATTACCGTGCCGAAGCCGACCGAAATCACCGTGGCCGGCATCGACAAGCAGCAAGTCGGCCAGGTTGCGGCGGAGATCCGCGAGTATCGCGGTCCCGAGCCCTACAAGGGCAAGGGCGTCCGCTATGCCGGCGAAAAGATCGTCCGCAAGGAAGGCAAGAAGAAGTAGCGGGCCTGGCCTCGAGAAGTTGAGGCCAAGCCAAGAAGTGCAACGCCGCGGGGAGCGGTCGCGGGAGGCGCTTTCGCCTACCGCATATGGCGGCCCCCGTTTTTTGAAGGCAAGGAAGACCATCATGGGTACCAAGGAATCCACGCAGCGCCGCGCGCAGCGCGTCCGTCGTCAGATCAAGAAGGTCGCCGGCGAGCGTCCGCGTCTGTCGGTCCACCGCACGTCGAAGAACATCTACGTGCAGGTCATCGACGACGCCAAGGGCCACACCATCGCTGCCGCTTCGACGCTTGAGAAGGACCTCAAGGGTTCGCTCAAGACCGGCGCCGACACCGCCGCCGCCGCCGCGATCGGCAAGCTGAT
>NZ_RZOM01000168.1:0-7896 GCF_003999175.1 Mesorhizobium sp. M7A.F.Ca.ET.027.03.2.1
GACAGGCTCTGGATCGCGTCGGTGCGCTTGACCTTGGGCACAAGGTCCACCATCCGCAGCTCGACTTTCTCGATTCTGGCCATGCCGATCAGCTCCGCAATGTCTTTCCGGTCTCGGTGGCAAACAGATGCGCCTGCGACATGTCGAGGCTCATGGCGACGCGCTCGCCCGGCCGGAGTGGCCTCGGGTTCAGCATGCGCGACACCCAGTCCGTACCGTTGAATTCGACGAACACCAGCGTCTCGTTGCCGAGCGGTTCGGTAACGGTGATCGGCAGTTCGATCTGGTGGACGTCTGCCGCGCCACCGGAACTGATGCCATGGCCGGTTGGATAGATGTCGTCCGGCCGTAGCCCGAACACAACCTTGTCGCCGGTCGTGACATTGGCCTTGAACTGAGCGGGCAGCGGCAGCTTTTCGCCGTTGGCGAAAACCATCTGGCCGTCATCGATCGTGGCCTCGTGCAAATTCATCGGCGGCGAACCGATGAAGCCGGCAACGAAGCGGGTTGCCGGCCGCCGAAAGACCTCGTCGGGCGTGCCGACCTGTTCGATATGGCCGTCGCGCATGATGACGATGCGATCGGCCAGCGTCATTGCTTCGACCTGGTCGTGGGTGACGTAGATCACCGTCGACTGCACCTTGGCATGCAGCTTCTTGATCTCGGTGCGCATCTGCGTGCGCAATTTGGCGTCGAGATTGGAAAGCGGCTCGTCGAACAGGAACACATCGGGATCGCGCACGATGGCGCGGCCCATGGCGACGCGCTGGCGCTGACCGCCGGACAGTTGTGAGGGGCGGCGATCCAGCAACGTGTCGAGGCCGAGGATGGCCGAGGCTTCGGCGACACGGCGGTCCATGTCTTCCTTGGCGGCACCGGCGATCTTCAGCGAGAAGCCGAGATTCTCGCGCACCGTCATGTGCGGATAGAGCGCGTACGACTGGAACACCATCGAGATGTTGCGCGAGCGTGGCGGCAAATCGTTGACGATGCGCCCGCCAATCTCTATCGAGCCGGCGCTGATCTCTTCCAGCCCGGCGATCATCCGCAGCGTCGTCGACTTGCCGCAGCCGGAGGGGCCGACCAGCGCGATGAACTCGCGGTCGGCGATGTCGAGATCGATGCCGTGCACGATCCCGACAGTGCCGTAGCGCTTGGTCAGCTTGGTGAGGGTAACGGTTGCCATGTATCAGCCTTTCACCGCGCCGGAGGTCAGGCCGCCGACAAGGTGTTTCTGGACGACGTAGGTGAGGGTGAGCGCCGGGATGATCATCACCACGGCCAGCGCGCACATGCCGCGCCAGTCGATGGTGAACTCGGCCGTGTAATCGAGCAGGCCGACCGGCAGCGTCTTGGCGCTCACCGAACGGGTCAGCTGCGAGGCCAGAGCGAACTCATTCCAGCATGTCAGGAAGGCGAAGATCGCGGCCGACGCGATGCCCGGCCCGGCAAGCGGGAACTCGACCTGCCAGAACGCCTGCCAGCGCGTGCAGCCATCGATCTGTGCCGCCTCCGCGAGGTCCTTGGGCACCTGGCGGAAGAAGCCGTCGATCAGCCAGATCGTGAACGGCACGTTGAGCGCAACGTAGGCAAGGATCAGTCCGAAATGCGTGTCGATGATGCCGAGCCGCACATAGAGGAAGAACAGCGGCAGCGAGAGTGCAATGCCCGGCACGGTGCGCGTCAGCATCAGCCCGAGGAAGACGCTCGATTTGCCGCGGAAGCGGTAGCGGGCGAACGCATAGCCGCCGGCCATGCCGATGGCCACCGCAATGACCGTCGAGGTCACCGAGATGATCAACGAGTTGCGGAAATATTCGATCACTGGAATGCCGCCTTTGCCGATACCGCTGAACATGGCGACATAGGCGTCGAACGAAATCTCCTGCGGGATCCAGACCGGCGGCTTGGCCATGATTTCGACCGCCGGCCGCAGCGACGAGAGGACGATCCACAGGCCCGGCAGGCAGATCGTCAGCATCGCCAGGAACAGGCCAATGCGATAGACGATGCCCAGCAGCCGGCGCTTCAGGCGGGCGGAAGAATTCTCGTCCATCTTCACCACTCCGCACCAATCTGCGTGCGCGCCGCGGCGAGCTTGTTGAAGAAGTAGACGGTGAAGGCGATCGACAGCAGGATCGAGAAATAGGCCATGGCGTTGGCCATGCCCATGCGCCCGTCGCTGTAGGCGGTGCGGGCCACCAGGGTCCATAGCAGTTCGGTGCGGCCCGCCGGTCCGCCATCGGTCATGATCTTGACGATGTCGTAGGCGCGCGCCACGTCGAGCGAACGGATAGTCATGGCTATGTAGGCGAAAGGCATGACGAACGGCCACGTCACATAGCGGAATGTCTGCCACGGCGTGCAGCCGTCGACACGCGCCGCCTCGATCGGCTCCTTGGGCATGGCGAGCAGGCCGGCGAGGATCAGGATGGCGAAGATCGCCGTCGACGACCAGATCTCGGCGATCGAAATCGCGATGAAGGCGAGATGGCCCTCGATCAACCACGGTATGGCGTCCTGCGTAATGCCGAGCGACTGCAGCGCATTGTTCACCAGGCCGATATTGTCGTTGAACATGAACTTGAACTGGAAGCCGACGAGAATCGGCGAAAACATCATCGGAAACATCATCAGCGTGCGCAGGATGCGCTGGCCGCGTGTCGCCTTCTCGACCAGCATGGCAAGCCCAAGGCCGAGCAGCATTTCGAGATTGAGCGCGATGGTCAGCAGCATCACCGTGCGGCCGAACGCCCACCAGAAATCGGTGTTGGACAGGATCGAAAGATAGTTCCGGATGCCGATGAAGACGTAGAACGTTTCGGGCCGCGTCAGGCGGAACGGCGTGAAGCTGGAGTAAAGGGACAACAGCAACGGCACAACGACAACCGCCGCCAGCACGATCATGGCCGGAAGCAGCAGCAGGAATGGCGCGGATGGCTTGAGGCCCTTCATCAGAATCCTTGAAGTGTTTGCATTTGGACGGCGGTGCGTGGGCCGGGGGCGATGGGTTAGCGCAAACCGCTGGCCGCGAAACGCGATCGCCTCCCCCATTACCAATGGGGGAGGCAGCCCTGGGAGCCCGTTCTAGAGCTTGCCGGCGTCCTGGAGGATTTGCGTCGCCTTGGCGGCCGCATCGTCCAGTGCCTGCTTGGAGGTCTTGTCGCCGAGGATCGCCGCCTGCAACTCGGGATAGACGGCGTTCGAGATCTCGATCCATTCAGGCGTCTGCGGCACGGCAAAGGCGTGCTTGGCCTCTTCCTGGAAGGCGGTAAGAACCTCCTTCTTGTAAGGATCGTTTTCGGCCTGCTTCAAATCCCAGTCCCACACCGCGGTGCGGGTCGGCAGCGGGCCGGCGGCGGCCTCGAGCTTCTGGCTGTCTTCGTTGGTCAGCCACCACACCAGGGAAGCCGCGGCCTCCTTGTTGGGGCAGTTCTCGGTCACCGAGAAGCCATGGAAACCGGACCAGCCGGTGCGCTTGCCGGACGACCCTTTCGGGGCAACCTTGACGCCGACATTGCCCGCGACCTTCGACGATTTCGGGTCGTTGAAGAAACCGGCCCAGCCCGGCCAGTCGAGGTTGATGGCGACGGTGCCGGAGGCAAAGCCCTGGCCGAGATCGTCCCAGAGATAGTTGGTCGTGCCGGCCGGTACGGCCTTGGCCTTGTAGAGGTTTACGAACCAGTCGAGCGCCCGGATGCCGGCCTCGGAGTTGAAGACCGGCTTGCCGTCCTTGTCGAGGTATTCGCCGCCCTCGGCGACCACCATCTCGTAGAAGCGGCCGTTGATCGCCTCTTCCTTGCCGGCGAACTGCGTGCCGTAGAAATTGGGCGGGTTGGCGAAGAACTCAGCCTGGTCGGTGACTTCCTTCCAGGTATCCGGCGGCACCAGATCATAGCCGTATTTCGCCTTGAACTTGGTCTTGTTGTCGGCGTTCTCGTACAGGCTCTTCTGGTAGTAGAGCGCCGAAACGTCGAACTGCGCGCGCGGCAGCATCTCCAGCTTGCCGTCGATGGTTGCTGACTTGATGGTCGACGGCACGAAAGCGTCGATCTCTTCCTTGGGCAGCAATTTGCTGAGGTCGGTGTAAAGGCCCGTATATTGCGGCGCGAAGGACGAATGGTTCCAGCCGACGCACCAGTTGGTGCTACCCGAGGCGATGTCGGACTTGAGCTCCTTGTCGATGTCGAAGCCGTTCTTCTTGGTCAGGATGTTGACCTTGGCGCCGGTCGCCTTCTCCCATTCGGGAATGCGCTCGTAGAGCTTTTCATATTGCTGGCCGCCGATCAGCTTCACGTCGACGGTCACGCCTTCGAACTTGCCGGGCAGGTCGCCGGCAAGGGCAGCGCCCGCACCTGACGCGAGCAACAATGCACCGGCGCACACGCCGGACAGCAGTCTGTTCATTGGTATCCTCCCTTGGTGCCGCCTCCGCGGCGACCGCAACTCGTCTGATGACAAGAAGTGCTACATTCATATACAAACAAAACATTCATAGACACGTCAAGGCGAAATTTGTTTCCGCCGCGCACGTTCCTGCGTATATGAAGGGTGAAATTCACTGGAGGATGAGCCCATGGACGACAGCGAAGACGAGCGCTATCGCGCGCCGGCGCTCGACAAGGGGCTCGATATCCTTGAACTGCTGGCGGGCGTCGACGGCGGCCTGACCCAGGCCGAAATCGCCAAGAAACTCGACCGCAGTCCCAACGAATTCTATCGCATGCTCGACCGGCTGGTGCGGCGCGGCTACGTCACGCGCCTCGATGGCGACCGCTATTCGCTAACGCTCAAACTGTTCGGTCTGGCACAGTTGCACGCGCCGGTACGGCGGCTGGTCTCCTATGCGACGCCGCTGATGCGTGAACTTGCCGAGACATCGCAGCAGGCCAACCAACTCGTTGTTTTTGATCGCGGTTCTGCCGTCGTCATCGGCCAGCAGGAAGCACCGAACTACTGGGGCATATCGATCCGGGTCGGCTCCCATATCAGTTTGTTCGACACCGGATCGGGACATGTGCTGCTCGCCTTCCGCTCACCGGAAGAGCGCCAGATGATGATTTCCGAACACGTCCGCAGCACCGACAAGACGGCGCAATCGACCGAGTTCTTCACCCGTCTCGACCAAATCCGCGACCGTGGCTACGAGATGATGGCCTCGATGCAGACAGCCGGCGTCTTCAACCTGTCCGCCCCGGTGCGCAGTTCCGACGGCAAGGCAATCGCCGCACTGTCGATTCCCTACATCACGGTGGTCAACGCGCCTTCCGCGCCCGACATCACCAGGACGATCGAACTGTTGCTGGCGACGTGTGAAAAGCTGTCGCACCTCGCTGGATCAGCAGTCGGCTCATCGGCATGAATTCTTATTTGAATGAAGAATTCCCCCGTGAGATGATTTAAAAAGCCAGAGGGAGGAGCCTCACCATGATCATCGATACCCATCTTCACCTGATCGATCGCTCGGCCCTGCGCTATCCCTGGCTCGCCGGCGTGCCGGCGCTCAACCGCGATTTCTCTTATGAAGACTACGCGACGGAGGCGCAGCGTGTCGGCGTCGGGCGTGTGCTGCATATGGAGGTCGATGTCGATGCGGCCGACATCGAAGCCGAGACCGCTCGTGTGGAAGGACTGTCACGGCAGTCCGGCAGCATGCTGGCCGGGGTGATCGCGTCCTGCCGCCCTGAGGAAGGGGACTTCGCGGCCTATCTCGAACGGCAGCGGGCAAACCCGTTCGTAAAAGGCTTTCGCCGCGTCCTCCATGTCGTGCCCGACGATCTCTCGGAAGGTGCGGTGTTTCGCGACAGCATAAAGCGGCTTGGCGGCACCGGCCTGACCTTCGATCTCGTCGTGCTGCCGCACCAGATCCCCAAGGCGATCGCGCTGGCCGATCTGGCACCCGATGTGACGTTCATCCTCGACCATTGCGGCGTCCCCGACATCAAAGGCAAGAGCGAACATCCATGGCGCGAGCATATGAGCGACATCGCCCGGCGCCCGAATGTCTTGGCCAAGATTTCCGGTGTCGTCGCCTATGCCGATGCCGGCAGCTGGACGGTTGAGACGTTGCGGCCGTACGTCGAGCACACCATCAATTCATTCGGCTGGGACCGCGTCGTCTGGGGCAGCGACTGGCCGGTCTGCACGCTAGGCGGCGGCCTGTCGACCTGGGTGGCGGCGACCCATGCATTGCTCTCGGGCTGCAGCATTGCCGAGCGCGACAGGCTGTTGTCCGGGAATGCCCGCAAGCTGTGGCGGCTCGACTGACTGGTCCTTTCAGATGGTTGTCGAGACGTGCCGTTCGCGGCCATAGAGCGAAACCAGCAGCACGATGACGAAGCCGAGCGCGGCCTGCACCGCTGCGGGCTGGAAGCCGAGGCCGATCAGCAGCGTGTTGATCTCGGTCAGCACCAGCACGCCGGCGATCGTGCCGAGATAGCTTCCCCGGCCGCCGACAAGTGCTGCGCCTCCTACGACGACCGCCGCGATGGTCTGGAACAGATAGGGCTGGCCGACATCGCCATAGGCCGAACCGGTGAAGCCGAGCAGCAGCACCCCTGCCACGGCGGCGAAGAAAGCGCTTGCCGCATAGGTGATGACCCACATGCGAACCGGGTCAATCAGCGCCAGTGGCGCCGCGCCCGGATTGCTGCCCAGCGCGTAGAGCCGGCGGCCATAGGGCGTTCGCTCCAGCACCAGCACGACGAGTGCGGCCAGCACGACCAGGCTCGGCACCAGCCACGGCACCGGCAGCGGTCCGGCCGATCCGCCGATCGACACGAAGCTGGAAACCGCTTGCGGCGCGGAGCCCGATGGGAAGCCGGCTGTCCACAGCAGCACCAGCCCTTGCACGACCATGCCGAAGCCGAGCGTGACGATCAGCGGCTGGATGTCGAGACTGCGCGAGATCAGCCCGTTCAGCCCGCCGATGATGAGCGCCAGCGCACCGACAAGGCCGCAGACCACAACAAAATTCCAGCCGTCGCCATAGAGCTGCGCCGCCACGACATTGGCAAAGCCGATGACGAACGGGATCGACAGATCGATCCCGCCCATGATGACGACCAGCGTCTGTCCGATCGAGGCGACGGCGAGCAGCGAGGCGAGCACCAGCATGGCGCGTATGGCAAACGGCGCGGAGTAGCCAGGAATGAGGACCGTGCCGGCGAGATGCAGAAGGGCGGCGACGCAGAAGGCGCCAACGACGCGGGCGTTGGTTGTCGCGAACAGGTTTCGCCCGGTCATGTTAGCGCCCCCTCGTGGCAAGACGTTCCTGCAGCGCTGTCAGCATCACGGCCAGCACCAGGATCGCGCCGTAGGCGATCTGCAGCACGAAGGTCGAGACGTTGAACGTCGTCAGCACGCTTTGCAGCAGGAAGATGTCGATGGCGCCAATGGCTGCACCGGCGACGCCGCCACGCCCACCGGCCAGGCTGACGCCGCCGAGCGCTACGGCGGCGATGGCGATCAGCGTGTAGGTCGGCCCGATGTTAGGGTCGGCGGAGCCGATCAGCGCGGTCAGCATCAGCCCGGCGCAGCCGCCGAAGATGCCGGTCATGACATAGGCGATGAAGCGCACGCGCGTGACATCGACGCCGGCGGTGTAGGCGGCCCGATCGTCGCTGCCGACCGCCATCAACTGGTCGTAGTAAGGCGTGCGCCGCACCAGCCACCAAGCGATGAACATCAGTGCCAGCGGAAGCATCGAGAGCGGGCCGGACAAGGCCTTGAGCCAAGCCGGCGCCGGGCCGATCGGCGCCGGCAGGATCGTCAGCGTGACGCCGGCCAGGATCAGATAGGTGCCGAGCGTGGCGACGATCGGCTGGATGCGCACGATTGTCGCGAGAAAGCCGTTCGCAGCACCGACCAGCGCGCCGACGAGCAACGCCGCCGGAA
>NZ_RZOM01001690.1:0-726 GCF_003999175.1 Mesorhizobium sp. M7A.F.Ca.ET.027.03.2.1
ATATATCACCGCGCTGCAAAGTAGCACCGGCGATTTCGACGTTATGGCCTTTACGCCAGCCTGGCTGCCGGACATGGCCGATTTCCTTTCGGATATGCCGGCGAACATGCAACAGGGCGAGTACTGGGCCGACATTCACCCAGCCTACAAAGAGCGGCTGATGATCTGGAACGGCAAGGTCAAGGCTGCCCAGATGGATGGCGACATGCACACGCTGCAATACCGCGGCGATCTCTTCGAAAATCCTGAGGAGCAAAAAACCTTCAAGGCGAAATACGGCTATGATCTCGCCCCTCCGAAGACCTGGGACCAATATTACGACATTGCAGCCTTCTTCACTCGTCCCGACAAGGGGCTTTTCGGCACCGCCGAGGCCTATAAGCGCGGCGGGCAGCAATTCTGGTTTTTCTTCAGCCACGCTGCGAGCTACACGAACAACCCTAACGTGCCGGGATCGATGTTCTTCGATCCCGAAACGATGAAGGCCGAGATCAATAATCCGGGCTGGGTAAAGGCGCTGGAAGACTACAAGAAGGGATTGGATTTCAATCCGCCCGGCTCGCTCAACAATGGCTCGAGCGAGATCCGCCCGCTCTATTCCGGCGGCAAAGTGGCAATGAACATCGACTGGGGCGATTCAGGGATTCTTGGCGCTGACAAGAAGGAATCACGCATCATCGGCAACGTCCGCGCGTCGGTCCTGCCCGCTTCGGCGAAGATCTGGAA
>NZ_RZOM01001691.1:0-724 GCF_003999175.1 Mesorhizobium sp. M7A.F.Ca.ET.027.03.2.1
ACATCGACGCGGCCAAGACCGCCGGCTTTGCGCCTGAAATCGCCGCTAATGGCAGCTTCGCCGCTGGCGATACCGACGTCGCCTTCACGGTCGCCGGCGGCACGCTGCGGGCGCCGCCTGTCAGCCTGGAAAATCCAGCGGCGACCTTGTCCGCCGACGTCACGGCGGATCTCAACGCGGCCACGGTGTCGGCCAAGGGTGCGATCACCTATCGGCCTGGCGACGAGGCACTGGTCGGCTCCGAGCCGGTCGTGAATTTCACCGCCGAGGGGCCGTTCGGCGCTGTCAAACGAGCATTCGACAGTGAGCCGCTGGCGCAGTTCCTGACCCAGCGCGCGCTGGAGAAAGAGCAGCAGCGCGTCGAGGCGATGCAGGCCGCGTTGCTGGAAAAGCAGCGGCTTCGGCGCGAGGTGCGCTACTACGCGGCGTTGAAGACCGAACGGGATAAGGCCGCCGAGGAATTGCGCAAGCAGGAGGAAGCAGCACGGCTGAAAGCCGAGGCTGACGCCAAGGCCAAGGCCGAAGCGGATGCCCAGGCGAAAGCCGATGCCGATGCCAAGGCTCAGGCCGACGCGGAGGCGAAAGCAAAGGCGGACGCCGATGCCAAAGCCAAGGCGGACGCCGACGCCAAGGCCGCTGCCGAACAGCAAGCCGCCGACGAGGCGGCCAAGGCGCAGGTCGACAAGCAGGAGCGGCAGAAGGCGGAAGAGGCTGTGCGCATCGC
>NZ_RZOM01001692.1:0-723 GCF_003999175.1 Mesorhizobium sp. M7A.F.Ca.ET.027.03.2.1
GTCCAGTGGACGTTCCGAAGGCCTCGAGCGCCCGGAGCCATAGCGAAGGGCCGGGGGACGCCGACGACTGACAGGGCACCGCCGGTCCGCCGTCGGGCGAATCGGGCCGTCCAGAAGGCGAGGCCGAAGCCTAGGCTGCCATCAGTTGCCGGGTGGGCTCACCGTTTCCAGCGTCTTGGGTGTTGTCAGCCGTCCGTGACCGGAGATGGCGTTGCCGGCATCGGGTGCCAGCCGGACGAAGGATAGCGATGCCGCCGCCGAGACCGCTGCAACGATGAAGAAGGCAATGTGGAAGTCATCCAGCGACAGCGGGCCGCCATGGATTGACGTCGATACTTCCAGGATTCCGCCGGCCAGCGCCACGCCGAGCGCGACCGACAACTGCTGGAACACCGCTGTAATCGGCGTCGCCTTGCTGGTGTCTTCAGCCGAAACTTCGGCATAGGCGAGCGCATTGACGCCAGTGAAGAACATCGATCGGATGAAGCCGCCGACGAGCAGCATGGCCAGCATCAAGAGATAAGGTGTGTCGGGTGTGAACAGCCCGTTGATGGCGATCGAGGCGGCGGCGACCAGCGAACCGACAACCAGAACGCGGCGGAAGCCGGCGACGCGGAAGATCAGCGCGGTGACGAATTTCATGCCGATGGCGCCGATCGCCGAGACGAAGGTGATCATGCCGGACTGGAACGGCGTCAGCCCAAAACCGATCTGGAACATCAG
>NZ_RZOM01001693.1:0-723 GCF_003999175.1 Mesorhizobium sp. M7A.F.Ca.ET.027.03.2.1
CCCTACGGCGCCCCCCTCTGTCCTGCCGGACATCTCCCCCACAGGTGGGGAGATTGGCAGTTTCGCCGCCGGCTCTTCCCTGGCAATGTTGTTGATTGGCGAAAGCAGAGATGAGGGAGCAATCTCCCCCCTTGAGGGGGAGATGTCCGGCAGGACAGAGGGGGGCGCCAGGGAACTCGTACTATCCAGGAACCCCACCCCTCACACCTTGACCAATTGCTCCACGCGGTCCTTCTCGCCGAAAATTCTGAGATACCGCTCGATCTCTTTCACATCGCCGGTCGCCTTGGCCGGATTGTCGGAAAGCTTGACCGCTGGCCTGCCATTGGCCTCGGTGACCTTGCAGACCAGCGATATGGCGTCGAGGCTGTTGGTTTCCGTCGGCGCGCAGCCTTCGAAATCATTGGTCAGATTGGTGCCCCAGCCGAAGGACATGCGCACCTTGCCCTTGAAGTGGCGATAGGTCTCCTCGATGGTCTCGACTTCAAGCCCGTCGGAGAAGATCAGCAGTTTCTGCCGGGGATCTTTGCCCTTGTCGCGCCACCAGGACAGGATCTTTTCGCCGCCTTCGATCGGCGGCGCGCTGTCGGGGCGAAAGCCCGTCCAGTCGGCCACCCAGTCCGGCGCATCGCGCAGGAACGATGCCGTGCCGAAGGCGTCGGGCAGCACGATCAAGAGATTGCCGCCATAGTAACGCTGCCAGTCCTGCAGCACCTTGTAGGG
>NZ_RZOM01001694.1:0-723 GCF_003999175.1 Mesorhizobium sp. M7A.F.Ca.ET.027.03.2.1
GATCTCGTCGACCGCCACTGGCGTCGGGCCGAGCGCCTCGATGACGCGGGCGCGGTCGCTTTCGCCGGGCGGTGGTGTGGCCGAGAAGTCGGGCGGCTCTTCGAACGGCGGCACGTCGGGCGCCTGCATGCCGGTCAGCGGAGCGATTGCCCGCGAAACGTCCGCTGCGTCGGTGACCAGGGTGGCGCCATCCTTGAGCAGGCCATTGGTGCCGGCGGCGCGTGGATCGAGCGGCGAGCCCGGCACGGCGAAGACCAGCCGGCCCATTTCGCCCGCAAGCCGGGCGCTGATCAGGGAGCCCGAGCGTTGCGCTGCCTCGACCACCACCAGCCCAAGGACCGCACCCGCGACAAGGCGGTTGCGGCGCGGAAAATCCTGGGCGCGCGGCTGCCAGCCGAACGGCATTTCCGAGATGATGGCGCCACGCTCGGCGATTTCCTCGCACAGGCCGGCATTTTCAGGCGGGTAAGGCAGGTCGAGACCGCCAGCCAGGACGCCGATCGTGCCGGTCGCCAGGCTGCCCTGATGCGCCGCCGTGTCGATGCCGCGCGCAAGGCCGGAGACGATTGCGTAGCCTTCGCGGCCGAGGTCGGCCGCCAGCATGCGTGCCATCTTGATGCCGGCCAGGGACGCGTTGCGTGCCCCAACGATGGCGACACCCGGCAGCCGAAAAACAGCTGCGTTGCCCTTTACCGCCAGCAACGGCGGCGGATGGTCCATGTT
>NZ_RZOM01001695.1:0-722 GCF_003999175.1 Mesorhizobium sp. M7A.F.Ca.ET.027.03.2.1
GTCGAGGGCCGCGACGCCTGCGCTTTCCTGCAAAGACTATGCGCCAACGACATGGGCGTCGCCCCGGGCAAGATCGTCTACACCCAGATGCTCAACCAGCGCGGCGGCATCGAGAGCGACCTGACGGTCTCGCGGCTGTCGGAAACGGCTTTCTTCCTCGTCGTCCCCGGCGCCACGCTGCAGCGCGACCTGGCTTGGTTGCGCAAGCACGTCGCCGACGAGTTCGTCGTCATCACCGACGTGACGGCGGCCGAAAGCGTGCTCTGCCTGATGGGCCCGGACGCGAGAAAGCTGATCCAGAAGGTCAGCCCCAACGATTTTTCCAATGATAAAAATCCGTTCGGCACGTTCCAGGAGATCGAGATCGGCATGGGCCTGGCCCGCGCGCATCGCGTCACCTATGTCGGCGAACTCGGCTGGGAACTCTATGTCTCGACCGACCAGGCGGCTCATGTCTTCGAAGCGATCGATGAGGCAGGTGCGGATGTCGGCCTGAAACTCTGCGGCCTGCACACGCTGGATTCCTGCCGCATCGAAAAGGCCTTCAGGCATTTCGGCCACGACATCACCGATGAAGACAATGTGCTGGAAGCCGGCCTTGGCTTCGCGGTGAAGACCGCCAAGGGCCACTTCATCGGCCGCGAAGCCGTGCTGCGCAAGAAGGAAGCCGCCCTGTCACGCCGGCTCGTCCAGTTCCGCCTGAAGGACCCAGAGCCCCTGCT
>NZ_RZOM01001696.1:0-722 GCF_003999175.1 Mesorhizobium sp. M7A.F.Ca.ET.027.03.2.1
GAAGCGAGGGGTCCTCGATGGAAACCGCAAGCACGCGCTTGAAGCTGCCCGGGAAGACGACATCGCTCCCCTCAGCCGTGCCGAGCCTGACACCGCCGCTGGCCTCGCCGAGGACAAGATGCTCCGGCCGTATGGCCAGCGCAACGGCGGAGCCCACCGGCAGCGCGCCGGGCAGCGAGACCGGCCCGACGGGCGTGGCGACGGTGCTTGTCCTCTCCTTCGCCTCTGTGACTGTGCCGGCAAGGATCGAGCTTTCGCCCATGAAGGTGGCGGAAAAGCGCGTCGCCGGCCTGTGATAGACGCGCTCGGGCGGGCCTTCGTCCTCGATGCGCCCGTCATTCATCACCACACAATGGTTGGCCAGCGCCATCGCTTCTTCCTGGTCGTGGGTGACGTGGATGAAGGCGGTGCCGACGCGCTTCTGGATCGCTTTCAACTCGTCCTGCATCTGCCTGCGTAATTTGAGATCGAGCGCGCCGAGCGGCTCGTCGAGCAGAAGCACCGCCGGCTCGATCACCAGCGCCCGCGCCAGCGCCACGCGCTGCCGCTGGCCGCCGGAGAGCTGGTGCGGCTTCTTGTCGAAGGCGACAGCCAATCCGACCAGCGCCAACGCCTCACGCGCCTTTGCAGCGCGCGTCGTACCGTCGACGCCCTGCATGCGCAGGCCGAAGCCGACATTGCTGCCGACGCTCATATGCGGGAACAGCGCATAGTCCTGGAAC
>NZ_RZOM01001697.1:0-713 GCF_003999175.1 Mesorhizobium sp. M7A.F.Ca.ET.027.03.2.1
TGCGGTAGGCGAAGATGCACTGACGGAACAGACCGGCCAGGCACAGTTCGGTGAACTGATAGGCGGCAAGATCGACATCGTCGATGCGCAGCAGGTCGCGCTCGATGGCGGCATTGAGAAAGGCCGCGACCTTGTCGTGGCCACGCTTGGGACCGCGCTCGTAAAACCGCGCGCCCATGTCGGGTATCCGGTCGGATGCACCGATCACCGTGCGCTGCGCCTGGATCACCTTGGCCGACGTGATCTTGAGGGCCAGCACCTTGCCGAACTTCACCAGCGTCTCGCGCAGGTTGTCGGCATTGTCCAGCACGTCATACATGTTCTTGAAGATGGTGCCGCGCTCTTCCTCGATCAGCGCTTCGAACAGCTCTTCCTTGTTGGCGAAATAGACGTAGATCGTACCCTTGGAGACACCCGCCTCGCGGGTGATGTCGTTCATCGAGGCGGCTTCGAAGCCCTTGTCGATGAAGACACGACGGGCGCCGTCGATGATCTGGCTGCGCTTGACCGGATCCTGCCCCGCGGCCGGGCGGCCACGACGCAAGCTTTCCAACAGGTCGTCGCACGACTCGTTTTCGACATTGGGCGGGGTCTCGGCCATGAAAGTCACACCTCGAAAATAATTCGAACCAAGCGGTTCGATTGCCCTTGATATGGTCCTGTTTACGCGCTATGTCAACGGCCGGATCGAACCGAACGGTTCAGTATTATAT
>NZ_RZOM01001698.1:0-712 GCF_003999175.1 Mesorhizobium sp. M7A.F.Ca.ET.027.03.2.1
GTCGACGACCGCCTCGGCGGCGCCGGACAGGATCTTTTCCGGCAACGGCTCGGGCTGCGCCAGCAGCGACCATGGCCAATAACCCAGCGCCAGCCTGGCGTCGGCCCGGTCCCAGGCATCGGCGGTCGGCACGATGTCGAGAACGGCGAGCTTGTCGATGCTGCCCCGATGATCGAGCGCCATGCGGTAGGCGACACGCCCGCCGCGATCATGGCCGGCGACCATGAAGCTGCTGAAACCCAGCTTCTCCATCAGCCTCATCATATCGGCCGCCATGGTGCGCTTGGCATAGGGGGCGTGGTCGGGAGTGGATGCCGGACACGAACTGCGGCCATAGCCGCGCAGGTCGGCGCAGACGACGCTGAACCGGCTGGCCAGAGCGGGGGCGATGTCGCGCCACATCAGATGCGTCTGCGGAAAGCCGTGCAGCAACAGCAGCGGCGGCCCGCCGCCGGCGCGCAGGCAGAATATGCCGGCATCGCCGGTGTCGATTTCCGCGCCTTGAAAACCTTCGAACATGATCGCCTCCGGCACGCGCAACGGCCGGCAAACGGGTTTGGTTGCAATGCCGCGCGGCGAGGCGGCCAACCTTTTTCATCGACAGGCGTTGTCCCTTTGAAAGGAAGGTCGCCGCGGGCGACCGTGAAAGAAAGAAGGAGGCAGTGATGAGAATTCTTGCCATCATGCCACTAGGCCTCATGCTGGCGCTGGC
>NZ_RZOM01001699.1:0-709 GCF_003999175.1 Mesorhizobium sp. M7A.F.Ca.ET.027.03.2.1
AGATACCTTGCCACTCTCCCAGCGGGCCAAGCTGCTGATGATGGCCGAGGCCATGATCTCGCTGCTGACCATCGCGCTGGTCGCGGCACGCGCGGTCAACATTCTGGCTTGATTAGGCCAAAACGCAAAAATGGCCCGCCCGGCGAACCGGAACGGGCTATTTTGGGTTGTCTTCGATGGTTCGATGCCGCGGGAAACGTGCCTCGGCAATTCCGCCAAGCAATCGCCGCCGCACCAGCTATTCGTCCCGCGCGCGGCTGACTCTCCGCACCACGAACTCGAACAGGACGTCCGAAATCCACATGGCGCAGACGCCGATCAGGAAGGCGGCCGCCAGCGTGGTGGTGTCGTCGGCGGGAGCGGGCATCGGCAGGCCGGCGATCCTGGCGTAGGAAACCGCCGGCAGCGTCAGATAGGCCGCCGCAAGCGCGCCGCAGATCGGCGAGGCCACCATTTCGCGCAGCTTGTAGCGATGCCGCGACAGCGCGCGCAGAACGCCGCCGGCGAGGCCCGCCGCCACGACCGGTCCCTTGATGCCGAGCAGGTCGAAAAGATCGTTCATCATGGCCTCCAGCCGCAAAGCTTCTGGCCCTTTTCGTTGTGAGCCAGGATCGCCGCCACCGACGCGTCGGAAAGGGTCGCCGCCTCCGCCCTTGTCGGCCGGAGGGGATGCCCGGCCGCGCAGAACGACCCGCCTGATGTGGTGCAG
>NZ_RZOM01000169.1:0-7883 GCF_003999175.1 Mesorhizobium sp. M7A.F.Ca.ET.027.03.2.1
GACCAGATCGGCGACATGGACGGCATCCCCGACGAAGAGCCGCATATCTCCGCTTTCCAGGGCGCGCTCGAAGGCGAAGTGTCGATCGTCACCTTCGACGTGCCGATCTGAACCCGAACCCGGTCCAGCTTTCGAATCGACTGCCGAGACGAATCGGCGACCGAGGCCTTCCCAGCCGACAAAAATGTGCACTGCCGCCTCAAGGAAGGCCGAGCTAGGCTTCTCGGCTTCGGCTTGCCCGGGGCAAGTGTTCTGGTAAGAAACCATCACCATCATCAAACAGACGGAGCGGCCGTGTCCCAGCCCATCAAGATAGGCATCGTCGGCGTTGGCAAGATCGTCCGCGATCAGCATCTGCCGGCCCTGGCGAAAGACCAGGACTATCGCCTCATCGCGGCTGCCAGCCGTCACGGCAAGGTGGATGACATCCCGAATTTCCCTCACATCGAAGCCATGCTCGATGCGGTGCCCGAGCTCGAGGCCGTGTCGCTCTGCATGCCGCCGCAGTTCCGCTACGATGCGGCGCGCACCGCGCTGATGGCCAAGAAGCATGTCTTCCTGGAGAAGCCGCCTGGCGCCACGGTCAGCGAGGTCGAGGACCTCAAGACATTGGCCGCGCAGAACGGCGTCTCGCTGTTCGCCAGCTGGCACTCGCGCTATGCGCCGGCGGTCGAGGCCGCGCGTGCTTTTCTAAGTTCAGCCCGCATCCACTCGGCCGCCATCAACTGGAAGGAAGACGTGCGCCGCTGGCACCCGAACCAGGAATGGATCTGGGCTCCCGGCGGTTTCGGCGTCTTCGATCCCGGCATCAACGCGCTGTCGATTGCCACCCATATCCTGCCGCCGATGTTCATCACCTCGGCGGTGCTGGATTTTCCCGAAAACCGCGCCTCCCCGGTTGCCGCGCGCGTCGCCTTCCGCACCTCGAACGGGTTGCCGGTGACGATGGACCTCGACTGGCTGCAGACAGGCCCGCAAAGCTGGGACATCCTGGCCGACACCGACAAGGGCGCGATGGTGCTGTCGGGCGGCGGCTCGAAGCTCGCCATCGACGGCAAGGTGGTTCATGACGAGCCGGAGGCCGAGTACCCGATGCTCTACAAGCGCTTCGCCGAGATCGTCCGCGCCGGCACCTCCGATGTCGATCTGGCGCCGCTGCAGCATGTCGCTGACGCCTTCATGCTCGGCAAGCGCAACGTGGTCGAGGCGTTCTTCGATTGACAATGGGCTGTGAAGAGCGACCTCGCTCCGATCCCCACTTCCCGGATCATTTGCGAAGGGCGCGCCGCCCCTCATTGTCCTGCCGGACATTTCTCCCCGTATAGTGACGGGGAGAAAGGGGCAATGGCGACGCCGGCGTTCGCCCTGCAAGGTCGCCGATTGGCGAAATCGTCAGCGACGGCGTCCTTCTCCCCGTCACTATACGGGGAGAAGATGCCGGCAGGCAGATGAGGGGCGGCGCCAGCCTGCAAAACAAGGCACCAGACGATGCTCCTCACTTCGCCACCGCCACAAAGTTCGGCTCCAACGCAATGAAAAAAGGCCGCCGGGTCGCCCCGACGGCCTTTTTTTGCCTGAGATTCCTGCCGCCGCGCTTACTGCGCGGCGGTTGTCATGTCGGCCAGCATCGGCTCGGCGACTTCCGCACCCGAGGCCTTGCGGCGCTCGTCGATGATCAGTTCGTCGCGCGAGGTGGCGATGCGCCGGATCTGGCTCATCGTGCCGCCGGTACCGGCCGGGATCAGCCGGCCGACGATGACGTTTTCCTTCAAGCCCTGCAGCATGTCGGTCTTGCCGGCAACCGCAGCCTCCGTCAGCACCCGGGTCGTTTCCTGGAAGGAGGCGGCCGAGATGAAGGACGGCGTCTGCAGCGATGCCTTGGTGATGCCGAGCAGCACCGGCAGGCCTTCGGCCGGCTTCTTGCCGTCCTCGACCAGACGCTCGTTGACCTCTTCCAGTTCGATCACGTCGACATGATCGCCCGGGATGTAGGTCGAATCGCCCTGCACCGTGATCTCGACCTTCTGCAGCATCTGGCGAACAATCACCTCGATGTGCTTGTCGTTGATCGACACGCCCTGCAGACGATAGACTTCCTGGATCTCGTTGACGAGGTAGGAAGCAAGTGCCTCCACGCCCTTGATCGCCAGGATGTCGTGCGGCGCCGGATTGCCGTCGAGGATGTAGTCGCCCTTCTCGATGACGTCGCCGTCCTGGAGATGGAACGGCTTGCCCTTCGGGATCAGGTATTCGACCGGCTCGAGCGTCGAGTCATGCGGCTCGATGATGATGCGACGCTTGTTCTTGTAGTCGCGGCCGAAGCGGATCGTGCCGTCGATCTCGGCGATGATGGCGTGATCCTTCGGACGACGTGCCTCGAACAGCTCGGCAACACGCGGCAGACCGCCGGTGATGTCCTTGGTCTTGGCGCTTTCCATCGGAATACGCGCCAAAACGTCGCCGGGGCGAACCTGCGAACCCGGCTCGACCGAAAGAATGGCCTCGACCGAGAGCAGGAAGCGGGCGTCGCCGCCCTTCGACAGCTTGCCGACCTTGCCCTTGGCGTCCTGGATCGCAATCGCCGGCTTCAGGTCGTTGCCGCGTGGCGTCGAGCGCCAGTCGATGACCTCACGCTTGGTGATGCCGGTCGACTCGTCGGCCGTTTCCTGAACGGAAATGCCGTCGACCAGATCCTCGTACGACACCCTGCCCTCGATTTCAGTGAGGACCGGACGGGTATAGGGATCCCACTCGGCGATACGCTGGCCGCGCTTCACCTTGTCACCATCGTCCACGAAGATGCGCGAACCATAGGTGAGACGGTGCGAGGCGCGCTCCTTGCCGGCCTCGTCGAGGATCAGCACCGCCATGTTGCGGCCCATGACCATCTGCTGGCCGTCGGAGTTGCGCACCACGTTGCGGTTACGGATCTCGACCTTGCCCTCATACGAGGCTTCAAGGAACGAGCTGTCGACCACCTGCGCGGTACCGCCCATGTGGAAGGTACGCATGGTGAGCTGCGTGCCCGGCTCGCCGATCGACTGCGCCGCGATGACGCCGACGGCTTCGCCCTGGTTGACCGGGGTGCCGCGGGCCAGATCGCGACCGTAGCAGACCGCGCAGACGCCAACCCTGACTTCGCAAGTCAGTGCCGAGCGGATGCGGACCGACTGGACGCCGGCCTTTTCGATCTGTTCCACGTCACGCTCGTCCATCAGCGTTCCGGCCTTGACCAGGATCTCGCCCGACACCGGATGGGTGATGTCGTCGAGCGACGTACGGCCCAGCACGCGCTGGCCGACCGAAGCGACGACCTGACCGGCATCGACGATCGGCTGCATGGTGAGGCCCTTGTCGGTGCCGCAGTCGACGGAGTTGACGATGCAATCCTGCGCCACGTCGACCAGACGACGGGTGAGGTAACCCGAGTTCGCCGTCTTCAAGGCGGTGTCGGCCAGACCCTTGCGGGCGCCGTGGGTCGAGTTGAAGTACTCGAGCACGGTCAGGCCTTCCTTGAAGTTCGAGATGATCGGCGTCTCGATGATTTCACCCGACGGCTTGGCCATGAGGCCGCGCATGCCGGCAAGCTGACGCATCTGGGTGGGCGAGCCACGCGCACCGGAGTGCGACATCATGTAGATCGAGTTCATCGGCTTTTGACGGCCATTGTCCTCAAACTCGACCGCCTTGATACGGGCCATCATTTCGTCGGCGACCTTTTCCGAGCACTTGGCCCAGGCGTCGACGACCTTGTTGTACTTCTCGCCCTGCGTGATCAGACCGTCATTGTACTGCTGCTCGTATTCCTTGGCCAAAGCCTCGGTGTCGGAGACCAGCTTGATCTTGGCATCCGGGATCAGCATGTCGTCCTTGCCGAACGAAATGCCGGCACGGCAGGCATGGCTGAATCCGAGCGCCATGATGCGATCGCAGAAAATGACCGTCTCCTTCTGACCGCAATGGCGGTAGACGGTGTCGATCATCTTGGAGATGTTCTTCTTGGTCATCTCCTGGTTGGCGGTCTCGTAAGGCACGTTGACGTTCTTCGGCAGAAGCTCGCCGATGATCATGCGGCCAGGCGTGGTGTCATGGATCTTCGACACGACCTTGCCTTCCGCGTCGACCGTGCGGAAACGACCCTTGATCTTGGAGTGCAGCGTCACCGCCTTGGTCTCGAGCGCGTGCTGGAGTTCGCCCATGTCGGCAAACACCATGCCCTCGCCCGGCTCGTTCTGGTTGACGATCGAGAGATAGTAGAGACCCAGAACCATGTCCTGCGACGGCACGATGATCGGCGCGCCGGAAGCCGGGTGCAGGATGTTGTTGGTCGACATCATCAGCACGCGGGCTTCAAGCTGCGCTTCCAGCGACAGCGGCACGTGAACGGCCATCTGGTCGCCGTCGAAGTCGGCGTTGAAGGCCGTGCAGACCAGCGGGTGCAGCTGGATCGCCTTGCCTTCGATCAGGATCGGCTCGAACGCCTGGATGCCGAGACGGTGCAGCGTCGGCGCACGGTTCAGCAGCACCGGATGCTCGCGGATGACCTCGTCGAGGATATCCCAGACTTCCGGACGCTCCTTTTCGACCAGCTTCTTCGCCTGCTTGACGGTCGAGGAGTAACCCTTGGCGTCGAGACGGGCGTAGATGAAGGGCTTGAACAGTTCGAGCGCCATCTTCTTGGGCAGGCCGCACTGGTGCAGCTTGAGCTCCGGACCGGTCACGATGACCGAGCGGCCGGAATAGTCGACGCGCTTGCCGAGCAGGTTCTGACGGAACCGGCCCTGCTTGCCCTTGAGCATGTCGGACAGCGACTTCAGCGGGCGCTTGTTGGCGCCGGTGATGACGCGGCCGCGACGGCCGTTGTCGAACAGCGCATCGACGGCTTCCTGCAGCATGCGCTTTTCATTGCGCACGATGATGCCCGGGGCGCGCAGCTCGATCAGCCGCTTCAGACGGTTGTTGCGGTTGATGACACGGCGATAGAGATCGTTCAGATCCGACGTGGCGAAACGGCCGCCGTCCAGCGGAACCAGCGGACGCAGGTCCGGCGGGATCACCGGAACCACTTTCATGATCATCCATTCCGGACGGTTGCCGGATTCCATGAAGTTCTCGACGACCTTGAGCCGCTTCAGATACTTCTTCTGCTTCAGCTCGGAGGTGGTCGAAGCCAGTTCCGAACGCAGGTCGCCGGCGATCTTCTCCAGGTCCATGCCCGCCAGGAGGTCATGAATGGCCTCGGCGCCGATCATGGCGGTGAAACTATCCTCGCCATACTCGTCGACGGCGATCATGTACTCTTCCTCGCTGAGCAGCTGGTGCTCCTTCAGCGCGGTGAGGCCAGGTTCGGTGACGATGTAGTTCTCAAAGTAGAGGACGCGCTCGATGTCCTTCAGGGTCATGTCGAGCAGCGTGCCGATGCGCGACGGCAGCGACTTCAGGAACCAGATATGGGCGACCGGTGCCGCCAGCTCGATATGGCCCATGCGCTCACGACGAACGCGCGACAGCGTGACTTCAACGCCGCACTTTTCGCAGATGACGCCCTTGTACTTCATGCGCTTGTACTTGCCGCACAGGCACTCGTAGTCCTTGATCGGGCCAAAAATGCGCGCGCAGAACAGACCGTCACGCTCCGGCTTGAAGGTGCGGTAGTTGATGGTCTCCGGCTTCTTGATCTCGCCGAAAGACCAGGACAGAATCTTCTCAGGGCTGGCAAGCGATATCCGAATGGAATCGAACACCTGCGCAGGCGCCTGCGGATTGAAGAGATTCATGACCTCTTGGTTCATGCCGTTCTCCTTTTCGGGGTCCTCGAAAACCCCTTGCATCTAGCGCGGGCCAAACGCCCGCCGTCGTGTGTCGGCCACCGGCCGAAGAATTTGGTGCGTTCGGTCGCGATTTCCGCGACCGAACGTCTTGTTTACTCGGCCGCGCCCCTATTCGGCAGCATCGGGCAGCCGGACAGGGTTGTCGTCGAGCTTGGTGTTCTCCAGCTCGACATTGAGGCCGAGAGACCGCATTTCCTTGACGAGAACGTTGAAGCTCTCGGGGATGCCGGCCTCGAAGGTGTCGTCGCCACGCACGATCGCCTCGTAGACCTTGGTACGACCGGCGACGTCGTCCGACTTCACCGTCAGCATTTCCTGCAGCGTGTAGGCGGCGCCGTATGCTTCCAGTGCCCAGACCTCCATCTCGCCGAAGCGCTGGCCACCGAACTGCGCCTTGCCGCCCAGCGGCTGCTGCGTGACGAGCGAATACGGACCGATCGAACGCGCGTGGATCTTGTCGTCCACGAGGTGGTGAAGCTTGAGCATGTAGATGTAGCCCATCGTCACCTTGCGATCGAACGGCTCGCCCGTGCGTCCGTCATAGAGCTGCGACTGACCTGATGTGTGCAGGCCCGCCTGCTCCAGCATGATGTTGATGTCAGCCTCATGCGCGCCGTCGAACACCGGGGTCGCGATCGAGACGCCGCGGCGCATCTGCTCGCTGAGGCGAACGATGCTCTCGTCGTCATAGTCACGAACCGGCTCGTTGCGGTCGTTGGCCGGAATGAAGCTCTCGAGCGTCTTGCGCAGCGGCTTGATGTCGCCGGCTGCCTTGTACGTGTCGATCAGCTCGCCGATTTTCCTGCCCATGCCCGCGCATGCCCAGCCCAGATGCGTTTCCAGGATCTGGCCGACATTCATGCGGCTCGGCACACCCAGCGGGTTGAGCACGATATCGGCATGCGTGCCGTCCTCGAGGAAAGGCATGTCCTCGACCGGAACGATCCGCGACACGACACCCTTATTGCCGTGACGGCCGGCCATCTTGTCGCCGGGCTGCATCTTGCGCTTCACGGCCACGAAGACCTTGACCATCTTCATGACGCCCGGAGGCATTTCGTCGCCGCGCTGGACCTTCTCGACCTTGTCCATGAAACGCTGTTCGAGCGCCTTCTTGGAATCGTCGTACTGGCCACGCAGGGCTTCCAGTTCGCTCTGGAGCTTTTCGTTCTCCACGGCAAACTGCCACCACTGCGAACGCGGATACTCGTCGAGCGTATCCTTGGACAGCGTCGAGCCCTTCTTGAAGCCCTTCGGTCCGGCGATCGCTTCCTTGCCGACGAGCACGTCGGAAAGACGCGCGTAGACGTTACGGTCCAGAATGGCCTGTTCGTCGTCGCGGTCCTTAGCGAGGCGTTCGATCTCCTCGCGCTCGATCGCCATGGCGCGCTCGTCCTTCTCCACACCGTGGCGATTGAAGACGCGCACCTCGACGACCGTGCCGAAAGTGCCCGGAGGCATGCGCATCGAGGTGTCGCGCACATCGGATGCCTTTTCGCCGAAGATGGCGCGCAGAAGCTTCTCTTCCGGCGTCATCGGACTTTCGCCCTTCGGCGTGATCTTGCCGACCAGGATGTCGCCCGGCTGAACTTCGGCACCGATATAGACGATGCCGGCTTCGTCGAGGTTCTTCAGCGCTTCTTCCGAGACGTTTGGAATATCGCGCGTGATTTCCTCCGGCCCGAGCTTGGTATCGCGCGCCATGACCTCGAACTCCTCGATATGGATCGAGGTGAAGACGTCGTCGGCGACGATGCGTTCGGACAGGAGGATCGAGTCCTCGTAGTTGTAGCCGTTCCACGGCATGAACGCGACCAGCACGTTACGGCCGAGCGCCAGATCGCCGAGCTCGGTCGACGGACCGTCGGCGATGATGTCGCCCTTGTTGACCCGGTCACCCATACGAACCAGCGGACGCTGGTTGATGCAGGTGTTCTGGTTCGAGCGCTGGAACTTCATCAGCCGGTAGATATCGACGCCGGACTTGCCCGGATCGAGATCTTCGGTGGCGCGGATAACGATACGCGTCGCGTCCACCTGGTCGACGATGCC
>NZ_RZOM01000016.1:0-17678 GCF_003999175.1 Mesorhizobium sp. M7A.F.Ca.ET.027.03.2.1
CGGCATCGGCGCAGCGCTGGAGGAGCGACGAGGCGCGGCGGACGCCTTGGCCTCGGCAATCGAATTGCGGGTTCTGCCGGCCGCCGAGTTCGACGCCTTCACGCCGGAGGCCCAGGCGGCTTTCACCGGCAGCGAATGGCGCATCACCAACGACGCCAACCGTATGGGATATCGCCTTGCTGGAGAGACGCTTTCGCTCCTCTCACCGCTCGAACTGCTCTCGCACGGCATCGTACCAGGCACAGTCCAGGTGCCGCCGTCCGGCCAACCGATCATCCAACTTGCCGATGCCAACACTTGCGGCGGCTATCCGAAGATCGCTACGGTGATCGAAGCCGACCTCTGGCGGCTGGCGCAAGCGCCGGTCAGCGCGCGCCTGCGTTTCTCAGCGGTCTCGATAGAAGCGTCGACGGAAGCGCTTCGCGCGAACCGGCAGCAAAGTCACGACTTTATCGCCGCCCGAAACCTTATGGCCGGCGAGCAGAGGACTCCATGAAAATTCGCCCCTTCACCATCGAGATTGCCCAGTCTGAAATCGACGATTTGAAGAAGCGCATCTCGACCTGGCGCGAGCCGGACCAGTTGCAGGCGATAGGCTGGGCGCAGGGAACGGAGCACGAGGAACTGCGCCGACTTATGCAGCACTGGCGAACCGGATTCGACTGGCGCAAGCAGGAAGCCGCCTGGAACATCCATCCGCACTACCAGACGGATATCGGCGGCGAAACCATCCATTTCATCCATGCGCGCGCCGCTGTGGCGACCAACAGAACGGTCATACTCACCCATGGCTGGCCAGGCAGCGTCTTCGAATTTCACAGGCTGATCCCGCTTCTGACCGATCCGCTTTCGCATGGCGGAAGACAGGAGGACGCCTTCAACGCCGTGGCCCCCTCGATTCCCGGCTATGGCTTTTCAAGCCGACCGACCAGGCCTGGTCTCAACCTGTTCACCGTCGCCGACCTTTGGGCCGAGTTGATGAGCCGTCTCGGCTACAAACGATATCTCGCGCAAGGTGGCGATCTGGGCGCCAGCGTGTCGACCTGCCTGGCGCACGCGTATCCAGACAGTCTCGCCGGCGTGCATCTGAACTTCATCCCCGGCTCATACTCACCTCCTCACGATCCAGACCCTGATGGCGACCTGAGCTTGGAAGAACGCGCCTTCCTGGAACGGAAAGCCGGGTGGGCGGATCTTCATGGTGCCTATGCTCATATTCAAGCGACGCGCCCGCAAACGCTTGCCTATGGACTGACGGATTCGCTGGTCGGACTGGCAGCCATGATCGAAAAATTCCGCGACTGGAGCGATTGCGATGGCGATCTGGCCAACGCCGCTTTTTCGCGCGACGACATGCTCGCCAACATCTCGCTCTACTGGTTCACCCGGACCGTCGCTTCGTCGATGCGGCTCTATTGGGAAACGCGCGCCCGTCCGCTTGCATTCGCGCCCGGCAAGGCGATCAACGTCCCGCTTGCAGTGGCTTTGTTTCCCAAGGAATTGCCGATGCCGCCAAGGAGTTGGGTCGAGCGCGTCTTAAAGGACATCCGCCAGTGGACAGCGATGCCGCGCGGTGGTCATTTCGCAGCCCTCGAGCAGCCCGCTTTGCTTGCACAGGATCTAAGAGCCTTTGCCGGTGGTCTGGATTTTTAAAGGCAGCGTTTGCGCGCAGCCAAGCCCGAAGGCCAGAAATGACCAACACCACGATCACCACCGATGCCCTGCATGAGCGCGTCGATGCAATTTTCCGCAAGGCCGGACTGAACCCCATTCAGGCCAGCGCCATTACAAGGGTCATCGTCGCGGCGGAACGCGATGCCTGCAAGTCGCATGGCATCTACCGGATCGAAGGCGCCCTGCGGACGATCAAGGCCGGAAAGGTGAGCCCACACGCGGTGCCCGAGTTGTCGCCGCAAGACGCTCCCGCCCTCGTCAAAGTGGATGCGAAGCATGGTTTCGCCAACCCAGCCTTCGAATTGGGTCTGCCGGTGCTGATCGAGCGGGCACGGTCGTGCGGCATTGCCGCACTCGCGATCAACGATGCGGTGCATTTTTCCGCCCTTTGGGTGGAGGTCGAAGCTTTGACACAGGCAGGCCTGGCCGGCCTGGCCATGTGCCCGAGCTATGCCACCGTCGCTCCGACCGGTGGCAACGGACCGTTGCTGGGCACCAATCCTTTTGCCTTTGGCTGGCCGCGAGAAGAGCAGCCTCCCTACGTTTTCGACTTCGCGACCTCGGTTGCCGCGCGCGGCGAGATCGAGCTCCACCGCCGGGCAGGCAAGAAGCTGCCGGAAGGCTGGGCCATGGATTCTGACGGCAGGCCAACGACGGACCCCGAAGCTGCTCTGGCAGGCGCCATGCTTCCCTTCGGCGGGCACAAGGGCTCGGCCATCGCGACGATGATCGAGCTGCTCGCCGGGATCATGATCGGCGACCTGACCAGCCCCGAGGCGCTCGAGCTGCTTGGCACCACGACGCTTTATCCGTCGCACGGAGAGTTGGTCATCGCTTTCTCGCCGAAAGCCTTCGCCGCCGGCCGGCCCGGCAATCCGCTGGGCCGTGCTGAAGCGCTGTTCGAGGCGATCTTGGGCCAGGGTGCGCGCCTGCCCTCGCAGAGGCGGTTCCTAGCCCGCGAGACGTCGGAGCGCGACGGTATCGTCCTCTCGCACCAGGAAATGGAACAACTCGATCGTTTTCTCGAACGGGGGCTCGACGCGGTCTGAATCGGTATCGCCAGGGCCAAGACCAATCACAGGAGGAGAAAAATGCGCTGGACGAAAACATTCACGGTCGTCGGCTGCCATGCCGAGGGCGAAGTCGGCAACGTGATCACCGGAGGCGTCAAGGACGTTCCGGGCAAGACCATGTTCGAAAAGAAGGAGTATCTCGAAGCGCATATGGACGACATTCGTGGGCTGCTCTTGTTCGAGCCGCGCGGTGCGCCCTACGTCAACGGCAACATCATCCTGCCGCCTTGCGATCCCTCGGCGGATCTCGGCTACATCATCATTGAAAGCACGGAATACCCGCCCATGTCTGGCTCAAACACCATCTGCGTCGCCACAGTGGCGCTGGAAACGGGGATGGTGCCGATGAAGGAGCCTGAGACATTGCTGCGCATGGAAGCGCCGGCCGGCATGATCGAGGTGCGCTGTCTCTGCGAGAACGGCAAGGTGAAGCAGGTCGAGTTCACCAATGTGCCGGCTTTCGCGTTCCATCTCGACACGCCTGTCGAAGTCGAGGGGCTCGGCACGATCACCGTCGACACCTCCTATGGCGGCATGACTTTCGCCCATGTCAATGCGCGCGCACTCGGCTTTTCCATAACACCCGACGAGGCCCACCAGATGTCGCTGATGGGCCAACGCATCAAGAAGGCGGTCAACGAACAGCTCGAGGTCGTGCATCCGGAGAACCCGAAGATCCGCGACGTGTCCAACGTGATTTTCGAAGGTCCGATCGAGCGCGTCGACGGGCGCGTGGAAAGCGTCAACGGCACGGTGTGCCTGCATGGCAGGCTCGACCGCTCACCGACAGGCACCGGCACCACCGGGCGGCTGGCGGTGATGTCGGCAAAGGGGCAGATCGCCAAGGGCGAGCTGTTCCGCAACAGATCGATCATCGGTACCCATTTCGATTCCCGCGTGATCGCCAATACGCGCCTCGGCGATCGCGACGCTGTCGTGGTCACCATCGCCGGACAGGCATGGATCACCAGCATCGGCCAATATGGCCTCGACCCGACGGATCCTTATCCGCGCGGACATCGCCTCAGCGATGTCTGGTTCTGAAACGGACGCGACCGTGGTCAGGCCGCGAACGCTCTGACCCTGACGCCGCTCTCCTCCAGCCGTCTCCTGACATGCGCGGCGATGGCGACGGCTGCCGGCGTGTCGCTGTGGACGCAGATCGAATCGATCGGCGTCTGCAGCATCTGTCCGGAAAGCGTCTCGATGGCACCTTGCTCGACCATTCGCACGACCCGTTCGGCCGCCTTCTCGGCGTCGTGGATGACAGCGCCTTCCAGCTTGCGCGAGACAAGAAAGCCTTCCTCCGTATAGGCGCGGTCGGCAAAGATTTCAGACCTGACGGTCAGGCCAGCGTCGCGCGCGATCCTGTCCTGGAAGCCGAGCGCAATGGACAGGCAGATCAGGCCGGGATCGACGGCCTTGACCGCGCGCGTCACCGCTTCGGCAACGCCACGGTCGGTCTGGGTAAGGTTGCCCAGCGCGCCATGCGCCTTCACATAGCGGATCGGGTGGCCGGCATAGGCGGAAAGCGCCTGCGCCGCGCCGATCTGGTAGGCGACCAGCCTCTCGATCTCATCCATGGAATGCGGGATGATGCGGCGTCCAAATCCCCACAGATCGGCAAAGCTCGGATGCGCGCCAACGGCGACGCCCTTGTCGCGCGCCATCGAGAACGTGGCCGCCATGATCTCGGGATCGCCGGCATGAAAGCCGCAGGCCACATTGGCTGAACTGACGATGTCGAGCATCGCCGCATCGTCGCCGAGCCTGTAGGCTCCAAAACCCTCGCCCATGTCGGAATTGATATCGACCTGCAATCCTTGGGCCGCCATGGCGCTTTCCTCAGTGGTTCGAACCATCGCCTTGCTTCACACCAGCTCGTAGAGCGGCGTGCCGTAGCCGACGACCGCTCCGTCCTCGATCAGCGCCGCACCCAGCACACCGTCTGCCGGCGCAACGATTGCCTTCAGGCATGGGCCGACCTGCAGGACGCCGACCGTCTCGCCTTTGCGAACCGTCTGGCCAGGTTCGGCGATCGGACGACCGGTCGTTGGGTGATCGAGACGGAACACGCCGACGCCGGGCGCGCGCAAGCCCTTGAAGACCGTTTCGGCCTTCGAGGCTTCGACCGGGGGTGTCGAGGCAACAACGGATTGCATGTGCAGGCGCAACGAAAAGCCGGCCTCCGACACTTCGATCTCGCCGATGCCGGCGCTAGCGCACCAGGCGGCCAGCCTTTCGATCTCCTCAACCGTCATCGCCGCCACGTCCTTCGAGCAGACCGCCTTCAATGAGACGTTCGAGATGATGGATATCGAAGCCTCCGGCGGCGAAACCGGGCTCTTCCATCAGGATGCCGTGCAGCGGTGCGTTGGTGGCGATGCCGACAGCCTCCATCTCGCCCAGCGCGCCGCTCATGCGCCGGATCGCCTCGGCTCGCGTCACGCCATGCGCCAGCAGCTTGGCCACCAATGAATCGTAGTGCGGCGGGACGGTGTAGCCGGAGTAGAGATGCGATTCGACGCGGATTCCGGGACCTCCGGGCGGCGTCCAGCGCTCGACCCGGCCCGGATGCGGGCGAAAGCTGTATGGATCTTCAGCGTTGATGCGGCACTCGACGGCGTGGCCCTGGATGCGGATGTCTTCCTGGCTGAACGACAGGGGTTCGCCCCGGGCGATGCGGATCTGCTCGCGCACGATATCGATGCCGGTGACGAGTTCCGTGACGGGATGCTCCACCTGCACGCGGGTGTTCATCTCGATGAAAGAGAAGCGCCCGTCCTCGTAGAGGAATTCGAAGGTGCCGGCACCCGTATAGCCGATGGTCAGGCATGCGTGGGCACACAGCTCGCCGATCTCGGCAATCGCCTCGCGGGCGATGCCGGGCGCCGGCGCCTCCTCGATGATCTTCTGGTGGCGGCGCTGCATGGAGCAATCCCGCTCGCCGAGCCAGACCGCCCTACCATGCTTGTCCGCCAGAATCTGGATCTCGATATGGCGCGGATGCTCGAGGAATTTCTCCAGATAGACTTGCGGGTTGCCGAAGGCCCGGTTCGCCTCTTTCACCGCCATTGAAACGGCTTCCATCAGGGCGTGCTGCTCGCGCACGATGCGCATGCCGCGCCCGCCGCCGCCGCCCGCTGCCTTGACGATGACCGGATAGCCGATGGCCTCGGCAATGGCGCGCACTGCCTGCTCGTCCTGCGGCAGCGCCCCCTCGGAGCCAGCAACGCAGGGAACGCCGGCGGCGATCATCGTGCGCTTGGCGGAGACCTTGTCGCCCATGGTGCGGATCGCCGCCGCCGACGGCCCGATGAAGGCAAGGCCGGCATTCTCGACAGCCTCGGCGAAGGCGGCGTTTTCCGAGAGGAAGCCGTAGCCCGGATGGATCGCGCCCGCGCCGGTGAGTTGCGCGGCCGCGATGATCTCGGCGATATTGAGATAGCTCTCCGTCGCGGCAGCCGGCCCGATGCAGATCGCCCTGTCCGCCAGCGCAACATGACGAAGGCTCGCATCCGCTTCCGAGTGCGCCGCCACCGTCTTCAATCCGAGATCGCGGCAGGCGCGCAGGATGCGCTGCGCGATTTCACCGCGGTTGGCGATAAGGACGGTGTCGAACATCGCCGCTAGCCCAAATCTTCGAGAACGAACAGCACATCGCCGGACTGCACCGCGGCATGGTCGTCGAACGCGATCTGGACGATCCGCCCAGCGCGATCGGATTCCACGACATTGAACGTCTTCATGGCTTCGAGGACACCAACCTTCTGCCCTTCCACGACCACATCGCCAACCGAAGCGAGCGGCGGTTCACCTTCGGTGCCGGAGCGGTAGAACACGCCCGTCAGCGGCGCGCGGATCGAATAGCGTGCGATGGGCGGAGATGTCGAAGCCGGATTTGTGAAGACGGCAGGGACGGCGGCTGACCCCGACTGCGGCGAAGGCTGCGACGCGGATTGCGCCAGCACCCCCTGCCTGGACATGCGGATACGAACGCCATTGCGCTCGATCTCCAGTTCGGCAATGGGCGAACGCGAGACAAATTCGATCAGCTTCTGGACGAAGTCGAGATCCATCGCCGACCCTATCGCAGCGCTTCGACAGCCTCGGCGATTCGCCCGATCGCTTTTTCGATCAGATCCATCGACGTGGCTATGGAAATGCGGAAATGCGGCGACAGCCCGTAGGCAGAGCCCTGCACCACCGCGACCCGCGCCTGATCGAGCAGGTAAAGCGAGAAGTCGTCGTCGCTGCCGATGGGAGTGCCGTCGGGGCGACGACGGCCGATCAGGGCCGAGCAATTGGGATAGAGATAGAAGGCGCCCTCGGGCGTCTGGCAGGTAAGGTCGGGAATCTTGCGCAGCAGCTCCAGCGCGCGGTCGCGCCGGGCCTGGAATTCGAGCGCCCGCGGGCGAAGAAAGTCCTGGGGACCTTCCAGTGCGGCAATGGTCGCAGCCTGCGAGATGGATGACGGGTTCGACGTGCTTTGGCTCTGCACGGTGGCCATGGCGCGGATCAGCGGTTCCGGCCCGCCGGCATAGCCGATCCGCCAGCCGGTCATGGCATAGGCCTTCGACACGCCATTCACTGTCAGCGTACGGTCCTTCAGCCTCGGCTCGACGCCGGCGATGGTATGGAAGGTACGTCCGTCGAACAGGATATGCTCGTAGATGTCGTCGGTCAGAACGTGCACATGCGGGTGATCGAGCAACACCCCGGCCAGGCCGGCAAGTTCGTCGGGGCTGTAGACGGCGCCAGTCGGATTGGAAGGCGTGTTGAGCAGCAGCCATTTGGTGCGCCCGGTGATCGCGGCTCGCAGGGCTTGCGGTGTCAGTTTGAAGCCCTGCGCCTCCGTGCAGGGAACGACCACGGGCTTGCCTTCGCCGAGCAGGACGATGTCGGTGTAGGAAACCCAATAGGGCGCGGGGACGACCACCTCGTCGCCGGGGGCCAGCGTTGCCAGCAGGGCGTTGTAGATGATCTGCTTTGCGCCACCCGCGACGCTGATTTGCGAAGGCTTGTAGTCGAGGCCGTTCTCGCGCCTGAATTTCCCGGCCACCGCCTTCTTCAGCGCGGCGGTGCCGTCGACCGCCGTATAGCGCGTTTCACCCCTGCGCATCGCCTCGTAGGCCGCCTCGACGATGTGCGGAGGCGTTGGAAAATCCGGCTCGCCGGCGCTCAGGCTGATGACGTCGATGCCGGCCGAGCGCATTTCGATTGCCCGCGCGGTGACCGCCATGCTGGGGCTTGGCTTGATGACGTCAAGACGGGGAGCGATGAGGCCCACGGGAAATCCTCGGCATGGCTGCCGCGACGTTGCCGGGCAGGTGATATCTGGTACAAATTGGATAATGTATTCTTATTTTCGCGTCAAACCCCTTTTTCTGCGTCGAAGACCGGGTTATGTCTCATTCCAGTGGTGGGCCGATAGAGGAAAGTATCCAATCTTCGTCGCCACGGGTGATATTCGAGATAGGGAACACGATCGGAATGGGCACAAACTATGATGTGGTGATCGTCGGCGGCGGCGTTGTCGGCAGCTCGGTCGCCTATTTCCTGTCAGCCAATCCGGATTTCGATGGCAGTATTGCGGTGATCGAGCGGGACCCCTACTACGCGGCCTCCTCGTCTTCCTTGTCGACCAGCGCCATCCGCCAGCAGTTCGGCACGGCGCCGAACATCGCCATGTCGAAGTTCAGCATCGACTTCCTGCGCCAGGTAAAGACGCGGCTTGCCATCGGCGACGAGTTGGCCGACATCGGCCTGCATGAGCCCGGTTACCTCGTGCTGGCGACGCCCGAGCGGGCAGACGCGCAACGTGCCAAGAACCGCGTTCAGCGCGGCATGGGCGTCGACGCCGAACTGATCGAGCAGGTCGATCTGGCACGACGCTTCCCGTGGCTCAACACGGACGATCTCGCCCTTGGCTCGCTCGGCCTTGGCAGCGAAGGCTGGTTCGACGGCCCCGGCCTGATGCAGGCCTTCCGCCGAAAGGCGCGCACGCAGGGCGTGGATTATCTTGCCGCGACGGTGACCGGACTGACCATGGCGTCTCCCCAAAAAGTCGGCGAAGTGGTGCTCGACAATGGCGACCGGCTTGCCGCCGGCACGGTGATCAACGCGGCCGGACCATGGAGCGCGGGCATTGCCAGGATGGCTGGCGCCGAACTGCCGGTTGTCCCAAGCAAGCGCTGCGTCTTCGTCTTCGAAACGCCGGCAAGGATCGAAAACTGCCCCTTCGTCTTCGACACGAGCGGCTTCTGGCTGCGGCCGGAAGGCCAGCTCTTCCTGTGCGGTATTCCGCCGGTGCGCGAGAACGAGCCGGACGATTTTGGCCTGGATGTGGATTACGACCTGTTCGACGAGTTGATCTGGCCGGCGCTCGCCCATCGCGTGCCCGGCTTCGAACAATTGCGCATGCTGCGCGCCTGGGCGGGGCTCTACGAATACAACACCTTCGACCACAGCGGCATCATCGGCCGACATCCCGAGGTTTCGAACTTTGTCCTGGCCACCGGCTTCAGCGGCCACGGCATGATGCATGCAGCGGCGACCGGGTCGGGCGTCAGTGATCTCATTGCCTATGGCGAGTACCGCTCTGTCGACCTGTCGGCCTTCCGCTACGAACGGATCGCCGGCAATCAACCCATCGAGGAACATGTCTACTGAAGCGAAACGGGCGACATGGCATCGCGGTGACAACGGTGCTATGCGTCCACTTCTTCCATCAACACGGCGCCAGTCAACAAACAAGGCGGCCGCCCCAGGCTGATTCATGCTCGTACAGAAGAAAACCATCTCGACCCAGGTCGCCGATGCCATCAGGCAGAAGATCCTGATCGGTGAATACGAGGCCAATTTCCAACTGCGGCAGGAACATCTGGCCACCGAGTTCGGTGTCAGCCGAATTCCGGTGCGAGAGGCGCTGCATCAGCTTCATTCGGAAGGCTTCGTCACGCTGGTTTCGCACAAGGGCGCCGTCGTCACCTCCATTTCCCTGGACGAGATCCTCGAGCTCTACGAATTGCGAGCCCGGATCGAAACATGGCTACTGGCCCTGGCCATTCCAAGGATGACGGAGGCAGACCTCGCGCTGGCCCGCGAGCGCGCAAAGCAGCACCAGGAGCAGGGCAAGACCGGCGAGTACTCGAACCAGCTCAACTGGAACTTCCACGCCGCGCTCTACCAGCCGTCCGGCCGCAAGGCGACGATCGAACTGGTCGGGCGCATCTACCAGCAGCTGGAACGCTACACGCGCATGATGGTGACGCTCACCGAGATCCAGGCCCAGTCCGACCGCGACCACTGGCAGCTCATCGACCTATGCGAAGCCAAAGATACGCTGCGCGCCGTCGGCCTTTTGGAAATGCATATCATCACCAGCGGCAAATTCCTGGTCGACCGGCTTGAGGAATTGCGGGGCAGCTGATCAGTCGCCCCGTCTCCTTGTCCAGCCCCAATCCTTCGCGCGAAGATCATTTGCCGGGCAGATTGGTCGCCCTCGTCAGCAGGATCACGCCCGCCTTGTCGGCCGTATCGTAATAAGTGAAGCCGGTGCGGTTTTCCCGGCGCCCGCGCATCAGCACGGGAAGCCCGTCGTCCTGCGCCTTGGCCTCGGCTGCATCCGCATCGCGAACCTCAAAGCCGATATGGAAGACGCCTTCACCCTTGCTGTCGAGATGAATCCGCTGCGGTGAAGGATCGCCGTTCGGCTCGCACAGCTGCAGCTGAACGTTCGGCAAGTTGCAAATCCGGTATTGCATCGCCTTGAAACCCTCGGGGCTTGGGACCTGGAGTTCTTCGTATTCGGCCAGCGGCGGATAGGACTCCCATGGCCCGATGCCGATGAAGTCATAATAGGCCTGCGCCTTGTCGATATCGTGCACGACGATGCAGATGTGATGCAGCTTGTCGAAATTGCCCATGTCGTCACTCCTTGATCGGGACCGTATAGTTCAGAACCCGGCGCCCCCCGTCGGGGTAGATCGTCTCGCCGGTGATGTAGGAAGCGTCGTCGCTGGCCAGGAATGCCACGACCGAGGCGATCTCGGCTGCCGTGCCGAGGCGCCCGGGAGGTGTCCGCGAAAGGACCGCCCGTCGCATTTCTTCCGAGTCGATGAATGTCCCGTCCATGACCATGTCCGTGGCGATGGTGCCCGGCCCGACACCGACCACGCGGATGCCGTGGGGGGCGAAGGCGACGGCCGCGGTGCTGGTGACCTGGTTCATGCCGCCCTTGGAGATCGCGTAGGTGGCGACACGTGGGTTGGCGAGGCCCGAATTGATCGACGACATGTTGATGATGACGCCGCCTCCACCTTGCGCGATCATCTGGCGGGCTGCGGCCTGGGTGCCCATGAACGCACCTTTGAGATTGACGGCGAGAACCCTGTCGTAGTCCGCCTCTGTGATGTCGAGAAAGTCCTGGACCGGAGCGATGCCGGCATTGTTGACCATGATGTCGACACGGCCGAACTTCGCCACCGCCGCTGCAATCAGCCCATCGACCTGGTCCTTCTTGCTGACATCCGTGACGACCGCCAGGACGCTGTCGGTGGTACCGATTTCAGCGGCACATTTTTTTAACTCCACGGCATCGATGTCGCCGAGCACGAGCTTCGCGCCTTCGGCCAAAAAGCGTTCCGCGCAAGCGCGTCCGATGCCGCGCGCCGCGCCTGTGACAACCGCCACCTTGCCTGCCTGTCTCATGTCCAATCCTTCGATCATTTGTAAGTCGGCCACCGTCTCAGGGAGCATGGGCCGAGCTTGGCTAGGAATGGGGTTTCTCCCACCGAAGCCTAGCCTAGCGGATAACGAAGGGATTGGCGGTCTTGCCGGCGGTGTCTATCCACACCGTCTTGGTCTGCAGATAGGAATTGATGGCATCCTGCCCGCTTTCGCGCCCGATACCGCTCCTCTTGTAGCCGCCGAAGGGCGCCATGTAGGAGACGGCACGGTATGAGTTGATCCAGACCATCCCCGCTTCCATCGCGGCCGCGCCGCGCAGCGCCCTGCCCATGTCGCTGGTCCATATTCCCGCCGCCAGCCCATAGGGGCTGTCATTGGCAATGGCGAAGGCCTCGTCCTCGTCGTCAAAGGGGATGACGGACAGGATCGGCCCGAACACCTCCTCACGCGCGATCCGCATGGTGTTGTTCACGCCGGTGAAGATGGTGGGCTCGACGAACCAGCCCTCGGCCAGTTCACCCGAGGCCGGCTTGCCGCCGCCCAGCACGCAAAGCGCACCCTCGCGGCGCGCGATGCCGAGATAGGACAGCACCTTCTCGCGCTGGGCTTGCGTGGTGATCGGCCCGACCTGCGTCTCTTGCAGCGCCGGATTGCCCAATCGAGCGCTGGCCGCCAGCGTTATGACGCCTTCCACGAACCGGTCGTGGATTTTGCGATGCACCAGCAGCCGCGAACCCGCGATGCAGGTCTGGCCGCTGGCCGCGAAGATGCCTGAGATCGCGCCGTTGACCGCGCTCTCGATATCGGCGTCGTCGAAGACGATGTTGGCCGATTTGCCGCCGAGCTCCAGCGTGACGGTCTTTAGCTGTTCGGCAGCCGCCCGATAGACCGCGATCCCGCCAGGCTCACCACCGGTGAAGGCGATCTTGGCGACGTCGGGATGAGAGACGAGTGGCGCGCCGACATCAAGCGGCATGCCGGTAACGGTGTTGACCACGCCGGGCGGGAAGCCTGCCCGCGCAAACAGTTTCACGAACTCCAACGTCGAGGCCGAGGCGTGTTCCGACGGTTTGATGACGACAGTGTTGCCTGCCGCCAGCAGCGGCGCGAGCTTCCATGTCAGAAGTAAAAGCGGCGAATTCCAGGGCACGATCGCTGCAATGACACCCAGCGGCTCGTGGCGGGTGAAAGCGAACATGCCAGCCTTGTCGATCGGCAGCACCGACCCTTCGATCTTGTCGGCAAGACCGCCGAAATAGCGGAACCATTCCGGGATATAGCGCAGCTGTGCCGTCATTTCGGTGAGCAGCTTGCCATTGTCGCGCGTCTCGATGGCGGCAATACGATCTGCGTTCTCGGCGATCAGATCGGCCAGCCGCACGAGCAGCTTGCCCCGCGCGGTCGGCGTGATGCCGGCCCATTCCTTCGACCGGAATGCTGCCTTCGCGGACGCCACGGCGGCGTCCACCTGGCTCGCTCCTCCACGCGGGATCAGCGCCCAGGGCCTGCCGGTGAACGGATCATGGCTCTCGAATGTATCGGCTGTCGATTGCAACCGACCGCCGACCGTGTTCTGGAAACTGACCAGCGCCATATCGGTCCTCAACAGGTGGCAAAGCCCAGATGGGCGCGAAAGCGGTTCTTGACCTCGACCGCGTCGCGCGGCGGCAGCGAGCGCGGCAGGTTCTCGGCGGTGATTTTCAGCACGAAAAGGCGCGGACCGTCGGCCGGGCGCCGAAGTTCTCCACAGAGCATGTCGACCTCCTCCAGCGTACGCAGCTCGGCGGTCTTCGAAAAACCGCAAGCGGCCGCGACCTTGTCGAAACCAATGCCCTTGCCGGTATGGCTGGACTGCATGCCGGTCTCGCCGAAATGCTGATTGTCGAGCACGATCAGGTCGAGATTTTTCGGCCGCGCCACCGAGATCGTCGCCAGCGAACCGAACGCCATCAGCTGTTCGCCATCTCCGGTGATCACCATGACCCGCTTGTCGGGTTGGGCTTGGGCAAGCCCGAGGCCGATCAGCGCAGCACCCCCCATGGCGCCCCACAGATAATAGTTGTCGTTGCGGTCACCGGCAGCATGCACGTCGTAGCTCGGCGAGCCTAGACCGGTCACGACCAGGGCTCCGTCGCGGGCGTCGAGCAGCTTCTTCACCGCAACCCGGCGGTCCATCGTCGGTAAATTCATGTCGCTCACCACTTCTTCTTGCCGAGCAGCCGCTGCCCGATCAGCACGGCAATCTGCTGGTCGGCGTCGAAGGCCATCAAGGCTGCCTGCGCCACCGTCTCCACCAGGTCGGGACCGGTTTCGGCGCGCAGCACCCTGAGCCCTATCGCCTTCAGCGACGCCTCCGTCGCCTGCCCCATCGGCACCTGCCACGGGTTGAACTCGGCCCATTCGCCCCGCATCGTCACCAGGACGAGCAAGGGGAAGCGCGCCTGCACGGGAAGCGACAGCATGTTGATGCAATTGCCGACACCGGAGGATTGCATGAGCACGACGCTCCGCTTGCCACCGAGCCAGGAGCCTGCTGCGATGGCGATGCCCTCCTCCTCCGTCGTCAGCACATTGGTGACGACTTCGGGATCCTCACTGAAAAGGCGGATCAATGTGGTATGACCGGCATCCGGCACATAGGACATGTGGCTGATGCCGGCAGCCTTGAGCACCTCATAGACCTGATCCGGCCACTGCCTTTCAGACACGGTCGGAGCGGCGGCAGGCGCTGCTGCTTCCGGAGGTTTTGCTTGTATGCTCGCCGTCACCTTGCGTCTCCGAGATATTGGACTGGCATTAGACTAGCGCGCTTGACCGATGCAATCTTCGTCTCTTTCTCGTGATCAGATATAATGGTATTCGATAGCTCATGGAGTTATCGCAGCTACGCACCCTCATCCATGTCGCCGAACTCGGCAGCCTCAGCAAGGCCGCCGACCGGCTGCACATTGCGCAGCCGGCGCTCAGCCGGCAGGTGCGCATGCTGGAGGAGGAATTGGGCTTTGCCCTTTTCCTGCGCCACGGACGCGGCATGGTGCTGTCCGAGCAGGGCAAGGAGGTGCTGGCGCACGCCATGCGCGTGATGGCCGAGATCGACGAGATCCGCGCCACGGCCACACCCGCCGATGCGCCGCTGACCGGCGAAGTGGCCATCGGCCTGCCGCCCACCGTTGCCGACATTATTTCGCTGCCGCTGGCGGCCGCCTTCGGCAAGGCCCATCCCAAGGCGAAGCTCAGACTTGTCAGCGCCTACACCGGCTATCTGCTGGACTGGATGCACCGCGGCGAAGTGGACGTCGCGGTACTCTACGACCCGCGCATGGCGCGTTCGCTGCGCTCGCGCCCGCTGCTCCTGGAAAACCTCTTCCTGATCGGACCGCCGGATGCGGGATTTTCAACTGTGCGCGCCGTATCGTTCGCCTCGCTCGCCGGCAAGCGCCTGCTGCTGCCCAGCATCAAGCACGGGCTGCGCATCATCGTCGAACGCTGCGCCACGGATGCCGGCATCACGCTCGATGTCGGCATCGAAGCGGACTCCTATTCGGCGCTGAAGGACCTGGTGCGCAACGGCCATGGCTGGACGATCCTGCCGCTCGCTCCCATCCATGCCGACGTGACTGCCGGGCTGCTCACCGCCGCGCCATTGATCGATCCGGTGCCCGTGCGCCGCCTGATCCTTGCCTACCCGGCGGACCGGCCTGCCTCGCGGCTGGCGCGGTTTGCCGGACAAGCGATAGGGGACATCGCCAAGGATCTTGTAGGGCGGGCCGTCTGGGTCGGCCAACTTCTCGGCCCTCCACCATAAGCATTCGAATTCCGTTATATCTGCTCACGTCCGCTCTGCATTGCTGACAGGGCATGGAGGCGCGATAGTGAGGCCCGCAGCAAGACGAAAACCCGGACAAACCTCATGGAAGCCTATCAGGACATTCGCGATGCCGTCGCCAGGCTGTGCACGCGCTTTCCCGGAGAATACTGGCGCGCACTCGACAGGGACATGGCCTATCCCGGTGACTTCGTCGCAGCGTTGACGCAGGCCGGTTGGCTCTCGATCCTGATCCCGGAGGCATATGGTGGCTCGGGCCTGCCGCTTTCGGCCGCCGCTGCCGTGCTGGAGGAAATCCAGCGCGCCGGCTGCAATGGTGGCGCCTGCCATGCCCAGATGTACACGATGGGCACGCTTCTTCGCCACGGCTCGGAAGCCCAGAAGCAGCGATACCTGCCGAAGATCGCCGCGGGAGAATTGCGCCTGCAGGCATTCGGCGTCACCGAACCGAGCAGCGGCACCGACACCGGCGCGCTCAAGACTACTGCTCGCCTCGACGGCGATCATTTCGTGGTCAAGGGCCAGAAGATCTGGACCAGCCGCGCCGAGCATTCGGATCTGATGCTGCTGCTGGCGCGGACCACGCCGCTGAAGGACGGCATGAAAAAGACCGACGGCCTCTCCGTCCTCATCGTCGACATGCGCGAAGCCGTCGGCAACGGCCTCACAATCCGGCCGATCCGCACCATGATGAACCATGCCACCACCGAGGTCTTCTTCGACGATCTGCGCGTACCCGCCGAAAACCTGATCGGCGAAGAGGGGAAGGGATTCCGCTACATCCTCTCGGGCATGAACGCCGAGCGCATCCTGATATCAGCCGAATGCGTCGGCGACGCGAAATGGTTCATCGAAAAGGCAAGCACCTACGCAAAGGAGCGGCATGTGTTTGGCCGGGCGATCGGCCAGAACCAGGGCATCCAGTTTCCGATCGCAAGGGCCTACGCCAACATGCGCGCGGCCGAACTGATGGTGCGCGAGGCGCTGAACCTCTACGAGGCCGGCAAGAACCCCGGATCCGAAGCGAACATGGCCAAGATGCTGGCGGCCGACGCTTCGAACGAAGCCGCCAATGTCTGCATCCAGACTTATGGCGGGTTCGGTTTCGCGGAAGAGTACGATGTCGAGCGCAAGTTCCGCGAGACGCGTCTCTATCAGGTCGCGCCGATCTCGACCAACCTCATCCTGTCATACCTTTCCGAGCACGTGCTTGGACTGCCGCGTTCCTACTAGGAGTCGTCCGTGAACGTCCTCATCGTCTATGCACACCCGGAAGCAAAATCCTTCAACGGCGCCATGAAGGATCTGGCCGTGGAAACCTTGACCCGCGCAGGCCACGATGTAGTCGTCAGCGACCTCTATGCGATGGGCTTCAATCCTGTCGCAGGGCCGGGCGACGTATCGGGCGAGCGTAACGATCCGGACTTCTTCAGCCTGCCGCGCGAACAGACCGCCGCCTACGAGGCCGGCGCACTGTCGGCCGATATCAGTGCAGAGATCGAAAAGGTGAAGCGGGCGGACTTCGTGCTGTTCCAGTTCCCGGTCTGGTGGTTCGGAATGCCAGCAATGCTCAAGGGCTGGGCCGATCGCGTCTTCGCGCGCGGTTTCGCCTATCTGCCGGGCCGCAAATACGACACCGGCATGTTCAGGGGAAAGCTCGCCATGGTGGCCGCCACCACGGGCACGTCGGCCGACACCTACGCGCCCGATGGCATCGACGGCGACATCCTCACGGTGCTGTGGCCGATCCACAATGGTCTGCTGCGCTATTCCGGCTTCGACGTGCTGCCGCCCTTCGTCGCCTACATGCCGGGCCGCGTCGGCGACGATGGCCGCAAGGCCTATCTGGACGCCTACCGCAAGAGGCTCGAGGACATTGATGGCACGCCGCATCTGTTCTTCCACGCAGCCGAGGACTACGGCAAGAACGAGCGGCTGAAGCCTGGCGTGCTGGCGCGCTCGGGAGTGCAGCGCAATGTCTGACGCCCGCCCGCTGGAGGGCCTGTTTGTCGTTTCGATCGAGCAGGCCGTCGCCGCTCCGCTCTGCACGGTCCGCCTTGCCGATGCCGGCGCACGCGTCGTGAAGATCGAGCGCCCGGAAGGCGAAACCGCGCGTCACTACGATTCCGCAGTGGAAGGCATGTCGGCTTACTTCGTCTGGCTCAACCGCGGCAAGGAGAGCGCGGTGCTCGACCTGAAGACTAAGCACGACCTGGCTCTCCTGCACCGGATGGTCGCGCGCGCCGACGTCCTCGTGCAGAATCTCGTGCCGGGCGCCATCGACAGGCTCGGCCTCTCGGCCGATACAATTGCGAAAGAGTTTCCTCGGCTGATCGCCATCAACATCGTCGGTTACGGACAGGACACGCCCTATGCGGCCATGCGCGCCTACGACATGCTGGTGCAGGCGGAAA
>NZ_RZOM01001700.1:0-708 GCF_003999175.1 Mesorhizobium sp. M7A.F.Ca.ET.027.03.2.1
GCGCATGCAGGGGCAGCGCATCACCGGGCTCGAAGCTGCGCATGACAAAGCCGTCGGGCCAGTGCGGCGGAACCAGCGTCTCGTCGAGGATTTTGCGCAGCCGGATGTCGTTGAGAGCCGGCGGGCGCGGTTCAGGCATCGCGCTCAGGCGTCGGGCTGCAGGCGACGGCGCTGGCGGTCGCGGCCAAGGCCGGTCGCCTCGAGCAGGCCCTTGCGCTTGGCGTCGTAATAATAGCCGGTCTGGTAGAGCCAGTCGGCCTTCTTGGCGTTGCCGCCGGCCACCAGCCAGGCGCCGCGCAGATATTTCACCGCGTATTTCAGATTGGTTTCGGCATCGAACAGGCCCTTGGCCGGCCCGTCATAGCCCATGCCGCGCGCCGTCGCGTGTTTGATCTGCATCAGCCCCCAATGGCCGTTGTTGTAGGCTTTCGGGTTGAAGGTGCTCTCGCGGTTGACGACATGGCGCACCAGATCCACCGGCACCTGATAGATCGCCGCATATTTCTCGATCAGCCGCTCGACATCGCCACGCACGCCCGTCGCGTGTTCTTCTTGCACGGGCCCTGCCGGGAACTGGACCAGGGCCGCCGGGTTCTGCGGCACGACATAGGCGACTTGCTGGACGCCGGGCATGCGATCGCCCTTGGCGGTTGCCGGCACGACCAGCCCCGCGGTCGTATAGGTCTCGGCCGCCTTGACCGGCTCGTT
>NZ_RZOM01001701.1:0-704 GCF_003999175.1 Mesorhizobium sp. M7A.F.Ca.ET.027.03.2.1
GCCGCATCCACCAGGGAAGCCGCGGCGTCGATATCGCTGGTGGCCATGTGAACGCGCGGATTGTTCTGTCGTGCCAGGCCGATCGCGTCATCCAGTGACCGCGGAAGCGCGGCGGCGACGTCACCCGGCCGCGAAGCATTGACCAGCGGCTTGCCGACGGTCTTGAAGAACCGGATCTTGGAGGCTTCCAGCTCTTCGGTCGCCTCCTGCATGCGGGCCTTGGCCGCGAACAGACGCTCCTCGGCCTGTTGGCGGTCGGCCTCGTTCAACGCCCCGCCTGAGATGCCTTGCCGGATGTCGCCGAGTATCGCCTGATGGAAACCCAGATTCTTCTTGGCTTCGGAAACGATCGAAGCCTGCAGCATGTATTCGAGGTAATCCTGGACAACGGACAGCCCGATGAATTCGGACCGTTCCAGCACCCGGAACGACGCTCCGTCGACGCGCGATGCCTGGCGGTTCAATTCCGCGCGACGCGCTCCGCTGTCGAATAATTTTTGGGTCACCACCAGATTCGCTTCCGCCGGATAGAGCGAATCGTTCTCTATCGACAGCGAGCGCCGGGACGAATTGTCGAGCCGGCGAACGCCAGCCGATCCCTCGACATCGACACTGGGAAGGTAAAGGCCCTTGGCCTGCCGCAACTCGAACTCGATTGCTTCGCGGTTTTCGATCGCCTGTCCAATCTCGGGATTGGATTCCAC
>NZ_RZOM01001702.1:0-703 GCF_003999175.1 Mesorhizobium sp. M7A.F.Ca.ET.027.03.2.1
CACTGTCGCCAAAGCCGGTACCGAGAACAGACCGCGATTGTCGACCTCGCGGGTCAGGCCGAGCGCTGGCCCCAGCAGGCGGCTGATCGACAGTCCGCCGCGTTCCAATGCCTGCAAGGTGGCGGGGTCGGTGACGGCAACGCTGGAATCGAGCGTCACCGCGCCGGCTACCGGCGTGCCGAGGCAAAACAACGCCGCAATCAGCGACAGGAACGAACCGATCGTCTTCAAGCCCAATACATCCCCCATCCACGAGCAATGCTACAGGCCTTGCGCACTCTCGGCCAGAGCGGTGAGGCCGTCATGCCAGAACCGCCGCGGTCTGGAAAAATGCTGTGACTTGGAGCAACCATTGAGATAGTTGTTTGTTGGGTTGAGCCCCGCAACAACGGGGAAGTTTGCAGCGCGAGGAGTTGCCATGCTCTGGAGAGGTCGTCGTCAGAGTGACAATATCGAGGACGACCGCAGCGGCGGTGGCGGGCTCGGCGGCGGCGGTGGCCAGTTCCGCATTCCGATCGGCGGCCGCACCGGTGGCGGCGGCAGCATCTTCCTCGTCATCCTGGTGGTGCTGGCCGGATGGTATTTCGGCTTCGATCCGTCGACGATCCTGGGTGGCGGCGGCGGACTGGCGCCGGGCGGCGGCGGCTAGATTACCGAGGACAGCGGCTCTGCTACGCCGGCCAATGATGAGATGAAGCAGTTC
>NZ_RZOM01001703.1:0-701 GCF_003999175.1 Mesorhizobium sp. M7A.F.Ca.ET.027.03.2.1
CCGTTCTGGTCTCCGACCGGCCTGAAGCCGACAAGCTCGCTGCAATTGCCCTGATCGGCGCGCGTGGCGACCGCGATGCGGTTTCCCTGCTCACCTCGGTCGAGGCGAATTCCACCGACACGGTCAAGCAAGCGGCGACGACCGCAATCGCCAACATCAATTCGACGCTGGCCTTCTGGGATGCCGGGCAGAACATCTGGTACGGCATCTCGCTGGGCTCGGTGCTGCTGCTGGCGGCAATCGGCCTTGCCATTACCTTTGGCGTCATGGGTGTCATCAACATGGCGCATGGCGAGATGGTCATGCTCGGCGCCTACACGACCTTCGTCGTCCAGCAGGTGATCCGTACATCCTTCCCGGACCTGTTCGACTGGTCGCTGGTCATCGCACTGCCGCTGGCCTTCCTCGTCGCCGCTCTGGTTGGCCTGATCATCGAGCGCGGCGTCATCCGTTTCCTCTATGGCCGGCCGCTTGAAACGCTGCTGGCGACATGGGGCGTCTCGCTGATCCTGCAACAGGCCGTGCGCTCGATCTTCGGGCCGACCAACCAAGAGGTCGGCAACCCCTCATGGATGTCGGGCTCGTTCAATGTCGGACAGTTGGCGATCACCTGGAACCGCCTCTGGATCCTGGTTTTCGCGCTCGCTGTCTTCGGCATCCTGCTCTACGTGATGAAGCGCACGCCCTGGGGCCTGCAGATG
>NZ_RZOM01001704.1:0-699 GCF_003999175.1 Mesorhizobium sp. M7A.F.Ca.ET.027.03.2.1
GCCTTCAAGGCCGGCAAGCCGATGCCGAACGAGATCTGCGGGCTGGTCGGCGGCAAGAAATTCGACATCTGCGTGGCCACCAACAATTTCGACCAATGCCTTGGCGGCGCCGTCAATCGCGGCAACCGGCCGGCCTGTTCGGCCGATCATTTCTGCCGCGAGGACTATATGTGCCAGTCGCTGCCGCCTGACACGCCGGGCATCGGCAAGGTGAAAGGCATCGGCTTCTGCTCGCCGACTTACTTTATCTTCCAGATGCGCATCGACAACCACGCAACGCCATGGGGCAGCCCCGTGCGAGCCACCATGGGAGCGGGGTTTAGTGCGGCGGAAGAGGAGTGAGCTACAGCTTTGGCAGCAATTCCGGGCGGCACCTACCGATCCAGATAGGTGGCGATTTTCGACGTCCACTCGCTATCGAAATGATGGACCCGCTCCGCAACAATTTCACTGCTCAGCAGGCTCGACAGGGCAGAAATCGAAACCGGTTCTATTGTGGGAGCCGAGTTGTATCCAAGCGCAGCCAGACGTTCCGACCATGGTGGATGGTCCGCGTTTTCGTCATCTGGGGCATCCCAGGCCCTTTGGGCATATTCTTGCAGGATGGGGCGGTTCGATAGCTCATTGGAAGCCATCAGAACCCGATCAAGCGGCGGACGAGGCGGGACCCTCGTGCCAAGCAGGTCACCCTTGAGAGGA
>NZ_RZOM01001705.1:0-699 GCF_003999175.1 Mesorhizobium sp. M7A.F.Ca.ET.027.03.2.1
GCACCATCCTGTGCGCCAATGATCGTCTCGCCTTTGGCGTGATGGCGGCTGCGTACTCGCGCGGCCTGAAGGTCGGCCGCAGGCCCGATTGCGATCTGCGGGTTGCAGCACACGACGATCATCCGCTGAGCCGCTACACCTGCCCGGCGCTGACCACCATGGCGCAGGATTTCGCCGCCATGGCCGGCCGCAGTGTCGAGATCCTGCTGGCCTTGCTGGACGAGGCCGATCCGAAGCAGGACATGGCGCGCACCGTCAAGCTCGGCGCCACCCTGGTGATGCGTCAGTCAGCCTGAGCGACCGGCGTCAGCTTTTCTCGAACTGGCGCCAGGCAGCCACCGCCTCGGCCACCGCTTGCCGGGCAGCGGGAATATGGCGTCCCATTGAGACGAAGCCATGGATCTGGCCCGGCCATTGCCGCAGGATCACCGGAACGCCCGCGGCTTGCAGGCGCGCCGCATAGGCTGCCCCTTCGTCGGCGAGGATGTCGCAGCCGGCAAGCGCCACAAAGGTCGGCGCCGCGCCGGCGAGGGCAGGCGCCAGAAAGGGCGAGACGCGCCAGTCCATGATATCGTGGGGCGTTCGCACATAGTGGTCGCGGAACCAGGCCATGGTGGTTGCGGTGAGCCCGAAGCCGTCGCCGAAACGCTGGTAGCTATTCGATGCCTGCCGCGCGTCGGTGTTGGGATAGATCAGGAG
>NZ_RZOM01001706.1:0-698 GCF_003999175.1 Mesorhizobium sp. M7A.F.Ca.ET.027.03.2.1
GTCTGGCACGGCATTGCGCAAGGCATTGTCGACGTGCTCGGCTCCGACCATGCGCCGCACACGCTGGCCGAGAAGGCCAAGCCGTATCCGGCCTCTCCGTCGGGAATGACCGGCGTGCAGACGCTGGTGCCGATCATGCTCGACCACGTCAATGCCGGCCGGCTAACCTTGCAGCGCTTCGTCGACCTGTCCAGTCATGGCCCGCAGCGGATCTTCGGCATGGCCAGGAAAGGCCGCATCGCCGCCGGCTATGACGCCGACTTCACCATCGTCGACATGATGCGGCGCGAGATGATCACCAATGCGCAGGCCGGCTCGAAAGCCGGCTGGACGCCTTATGATGGCAGGGAAGTGACGGGTTGGCCGGTCGGCACCGTCATTCGAGGCCGACGTGTCATGTGGGAGGGGGAAATCGTCACGCCAGGCCAGGGCAAAGCGGTGGAGTTTTCCGAGGCATTGCCCGTCTAGGCTCCCGGATCTCTGCAAGGGCAGAGGCAGAAAGCTCAATCCCCGGCGACGAAGAACGACCACTGTCCGGCAGGCGTGATGCCGACACGGTAGAAAATATAAGCGCCGAACTGCTTCATGTCGTTGAAATCGCCAGCGGTGACGATCTTGAACAGCTCGACCCGCTGCTTGGCGTCCAGCTTGTCCAGCGGGAGGGCGAAGAAATACGGCCACACATAGAGTTCTTGTGG
>NZ_RZOM01001707.1:0-698 GCF_003999175.1 Mesorhizobium sp. M7A.F.Ca.ET.027.03.2.1
CCGAACCACCACGTGGCAATGCCGAGAAATGCAAAGAAGCCGACGACGTCGGTAACCGTGGTGACAAAAACTGCCGAAGCGACCGCCGGATCGACCTTGAAACGATCGAGCAGCAGCGGGATCAGGATGCCGGCCAGGGCGGCCACGAACATGTTGATGATCATCGCCGCCGCGATGATGCCGCCCAGGTTGGGGTCACGGAACCAGGCTGCCGCAACGATGCCGATCAGGATGGCGAAGACGATGCCGTTGATGAAGCCGACACCCATCTCGCGGCGAATGATGCGGCCGGCATTGTAGATGTCGAGATCCCTGGTCGCCAACGCCCGCACGGTGACGGTCATGGTTTGCGAGCCGGCATTGCCGCCCATGCCGGCGACGATCGGCATCAGCACCGCCAGTGCGACGATATGTTCGATCGTGCGGTCGAAAAGGCTGATCACCGACGCCGCCAGGAACGCGGTCAGAAGGTTGATCAGCAACCACGGAACGCGTGAGCGCGAGGTCGAAAAGATGCTGTCGGAAAGCTCCTCGTCGCCGACGCCGCCCATGCGCATCAAGTCTTCTTCGGCCTCCTGCTGTATGACGTCGACAACATCGTCGATGGTCAGAACGCCAACCAGCCGTTCGTTCTCGTCGACGACTGCGGCCGACAAAAGATCGTACTGCTCGAATTCCCGTGCAGCCTCTTCCTGGTC
>NZ_RZOM01001708.1:0-694 GCF_003999175.1 Mesorhizobium sp. M7A.F.Ca.ET.027.03.2.1
CGGGGAAGTTCTGGAAGTCATGAAGGATCTCGCCAAGGAAGGCATCACAATGATCGTGGTCACCCACGAAATCGGATTTGCGCGCGAGGTGGCTGACCAGCTCATATTCATGGATGGAGGCGTCGTCGTAGAATCCGGCCATCCGAGGGAAATGATCGCGAGCCCCAAATCGCCGCGCACGAAGGAATTCCTCGCGCGCGTCCTTTGAGGTTACCGAGCCATTGAGCATCTGAGCGATATTCACTTCAACTATGCCAAGTACGGACGACGAAGAAGGGACTCTACATGACCACTTTTGAAGCGCGCGCCTTTCAACTCGGCATCGAGTTTCCCGCAGCGCCTAAGGCTGTCGCCAACTACGTTCCCACCTACCGCACAGGAAACCTGCTTTTCGTTTCCGGACAGCTTTGCATGGGATCTGGCGGCAAGCTATTGGCTTCGGGGTTGGTCAGCGTCGACGTGTCGATCGAAGATGCGACCCTGGCCGCAAGGGCATCGGCTATCAACGTTCTTTCGCAGATTCGTGCTGCCTTGGGTTCACTCGACGGGATCAAGCAAATCGTTCGACTAGGCGGATTTATTGCCGCCCCCGCTGATTTCACCGACCATGCAAAAATCATGAACGGCGCTTCTGATCTCATGGTCGAAATCTTCGGCGAGCAGGGGCGCCACACGCGCAGCACAGTCGGTGTTG
>NZ_RZOM01001709.1:0-693 GCF_003999175.1 Mesorhizobium sp. M7A.F.Ca.ET.027.03.2.1
CTTCCAACACCGCGGCGAGGTTTTTCTCCGTCAGCAATTCCTCCGCGGGCCGGGCTGCCAGCCGGCGCCAGGCAAGCAGCAAAAGCCCGGCGGGACCGACGGACCAAAAATCGCCCGGTCGCGCGAGCAGCAAGGCATCGCGCAGTGCGCTTTCATCCTCGACGCGGCCGGCCTGTTTCGCCGTTGCCGCTGCCGCCGAAAGCGCAAGCCGCTGCCGCCAAGCGCCGGCCCACCGCTCCTGCTGGCGAACGACTGCATCGAGCGCGCCGATGGCGGCACCAGCAGCGAGCGCGACGTCATCAACACCTTTTCCCGCAAGGCTTTGCGCATCCGGTACGGCGCGGCGCAGCCAGGCCGGCACCGCTGCCATCGGCGCGGTCGAAGCGGCACCGGCAAGCGTGGCGTAATGACGCGAAAAGGGTTTGGCGCGCAGAATCATTGCAAGCACGATGAATCATGACGGCGCTTTTCGCAACGGAAATAGGCAAAAAGCGCTGTACCTGTAGGCAACACACAACGAATGATAATCTTGCATTATCGTTCGTGTTGGTCTTTATAGAGGAAATGGCCCCTATCGTCGATCAAAACCCCGAAAATCGTACTCGGCATCGCTCCGCTCGACCACAGGAAACGGCGCGGGGTGTCGATCAAATCGCGCAGGTGGCCTCGGCCGGGCACGACACGCCGATCGCC
>NZ_RZOM01000170.1:0-7850 GCF_003999175.1 Mesorhizobium sp. M7A.F.Ca.ET.027.03.2.1
ATGCCGGTCAGCGCCCTGCCGCCAAAACGCTCTTCGAGCGAGGCGAGGCGCATGACGGTTTCGGTCAACAGCAGATCGAGATGCTCGACGACGGGTTTCAGCCGAAGCATCAGGCCCGTGTCGACGACGTCCTGACTGGTCGCGCCGAAATGCACTTTCTGGCCATGCGGTTCGCCGACCGCCGCCCTGATCTGGCGCACCAACTCCGGCACCATGACGCCGTCTTTGGCGACCCCGGCTCGCAGCAGAGCCGTGTTCGGCCGGAACGTGCCAAGCGCCGCCACGATAGCTGCCTCGGCATCTTTGGAGATTATCCCGTTATCGGCCTCCGCTTGCGACAGCGCCTGTTCAAAGGCCAACATGGCCTCGATTTCCGCCTCGACGGAAAAATGCCTCGCCGCTTCTTCGTCGCCGAGAAGAGCGGAGAGCAGCGGATGGTCGAAAGGCGATACAGTCATGTCACAGGCCTCCTGAGCATCAGCTATCGAAGAAGACCGTTTCCTTCTCCCCCTGGAGATGGACGTCGAAGACATACATATCGCCTTGGCGCTCGGCGATCAGCGTCGGCACGCGAAGGCGGTGCTCGACCCGCGCAAGGATCGGATCTTCAGCATTGGCCTTTTCCTCATCGGAAAAATACAGTCTTGTGTGCAGGCCGAGATTGATGCCGCGGGCGACGATCCAGAGCGTGATATGCGGCGCCATCAGGCGACCATCGTTGAACGGGACGCGGCCAGGCTTGATCGTCTCGAACGCACACAGGCCGGTGTCCATGTCGGTCGGGCAACGGCCCCAGCCGAAGAAGTTGGGATCGGCCGTGCCGCGCGGTTCTGCCGGCGAATTGTAGAGCCCGTCGGCATCCGCCTGCCAGATCTCGATCAGCGCATCCTTGAGCGGCGTGCCGGTGCCGTCGAGCACCCGGATGCGCAGGCCGATGCGCTCGCCCCTGGTCTTGTCGTTGACCATGGTGGCGCCAAGGTCGGTCGGATAGACACCGCCGATGCCGCAGAAATTGGGTGTCAGCCCGATATGGACGTACGGTCCGGCGGTCTGCGAGGGGCTCTCCCTGAGCCGGTCGAGCGACTGAGCCATCAATTGCCCTCCAGCCTGTTTTCGAACCGCGACGCGCGGCGCCCGCGCAGAACGATGTCGAACTTGTAGGCGCGCGCGTCGAAGGGGATCGTCGCTTGCATGTCGAGCGTTGCGATCAGCGTCTCAATGGCCGCCTTGTCGGGGATGCCGCGCACGATCGGGCAGTGCCAGATCAGCGGATCGCCCTCGAAATACATCTGCGTGATCAGCCGCTGCGCAAAGCCGTGACCAAAGACAGAGAAATGGATGTGCGAAGGCCGCCAGTCGTTCGGCCCGTTCGGCCAGGGATAGGGACCGGGCTTGACGGTACGAAACGCATAGAAGCCATCCTCGCCTGTAATAGTTCGGCCACAACCGCCAAAATTCGGATCGAGTGGCGCCAGATAGCCATCCCTCTTATGGCGATAGCGGCCACCGGCATTGGCCTGCCAGAACTCAAGCAGCGCGCCGGGCACGCCAACGCCGCGTTCGTCGAGCACCCGCCCATAGACGAGGATGCGCTCACCGAGCGCGCTCTCGCCGGGCCTGGCGAAATTGTGGATCAGGTCGGCGTCGAGTTCGCCGAGCATGGCGTGACCGAAGACCGGGCCTGCAATCTCCGATAGCGTGTTGTCGAACGACAGCGGCGCCTTTTGCGGTGAGCGCAGCACCGAGGTTTTATAGTTCGGCGTCAGAGCCGGCGGATGCCATGTCCGGTCGCGCTGGAAGAAGGCGCCGGTCTCGGGCCTCCGGGTCGAGCCGGACTCAGCGGGCATTCTGGCTCCCGTCCATTTCCGAAAACACCTCCTTGGCGATCTTGAAGGCACGGTTGGCGGCCGGCACGCCGGCATAGATGGCGACATGCAGGAACGCCTCGCAGATGTCGTCGCGCGACGCACCGGTGTTGGCGGTGGCGCGCACATGCATGGCGATCTCCTCATCATGGCCGAGTGCGGCCAGCAGCGCCAGCGTGACGATCGAACGCTCACGCTTGGTGAAGCCCGGCCGCGCCCACACGGTTCCCCAGGCAGCCTCGGTAATCAGCTCCTGGAAAGGCTGGTCGAAATCGGTGGCGGCGATTTCGGCCCGGTCGACATGCCGGTCGCCGAGTACCGAGCGCCGCACCGCGAGCCCCTTGCGATATCTGGCTGCGTCGCCGGGGACTTCATCCATGAGTTTCTGCTCCAGGGGCAAGCGACGCGATAAAACTGCGGATTAGGGCGACCAGCGCTTCGGGTTGTTCGACGCAAGGAATGTGTCCGGCGTCGCGGATGATCTCGAAGCGCGCGGCGGGGATCAGCTCGGCCAGCGAGCGGACGAGATCGGGCGGCGTCGAGCCATCCTGGTCGCCCGCGACACAGAGTGTCGGCACCGAGATGCGGCGTGCGGCATCGGTGAAATCGGCATCGCGAACGGCAACGCAGGTCCCGATGTAACCGGCGAGCGCTTGCCTGGTCATCATGTTCCTATAGCCGTCGAGCTCGGCTGGACGCGCCGCGTGGAAGGCGGGGGTGAACCACATTTTGAGCACGCCATCGGCAATCGCCTGGATGCCCTTGCTTTCGACCGTTGCGATGCGTGTGTTCCAGCTGTCCGTCGTGCCGATCTTGTGCGCCGTGTCGCAAAGGATCAGGCCTTCGACGATTTCAGGTCGCCTGGCATAGAGCCCCTGCGCGATCATGCCGCCGACCGACAGGCCGCACAGCACGACTTTGCTCAATTCGAAATGATCGATGAGGCCCGAGAGATCATCGACATGATCGTCGATCGACCTGATGTCGCCGATGTCGGACAGCCCGTGACCGCGCTTGTCATAGACCAGCAGCGGCATTTCACCATCGAGCGCCGAGACAATTTCGTCCCAGATCCGGAAGTCGGTGCCCAGTGAATTGATGAATATGATAGGGCGCTCATTGCCGCTCGCCTTGATGTGGCGATGGTGCAGCGTGATGCCGCCGATGGTGAGGAATGGCACGGTTTCGGTCCTTTGCCCCCACATTGCACAAGGCGTTTGGTTCAGTAAAATGATATTTTGCGTCGTTTCATTAACTCATGGGTTATTAATTCATGTCTGAGAGCCGGATCCGGTTCCGCCATTTGCAGGCATTCCTGGAGGTCGCGCGGCAGGGAAGCGTGGCACGAGCGGCTGACTTGCTGCATGTCAGCCCGCCGGCAGTGACCAAGACATTGCGCGAGCTGGAAGGGGCGCTGGGGGTTGCGGTGGTCGAGCGCGACGGCCGCGGCATCCGACTGACGCGCATCGGCGAGATCTTTCTTCGCCATGCCGGAACGGCGATCACGGCACTCAAGCAAGGCATCGATTCCGTCCGCCAGGACGGAGCGGTCAGCCGGCACCCGATCCGCATCGGCGCGCTGCCGACAGTGTCGGCGCGGGTGATACCGCTCGCCATGGGTCTGTTCCTCGAGGAGGACACAGGTGCGGCGATCAAGATCGTAACCGGCGAGAACGCCGTGCTGCTCGAACAGTTGCGCACCGGCGCGCTCGATCTTGTCGTCGGACGGCTGGCGGCGCCGGAAAACATGACCGGCTTCTTCTTCGAGCACCTCTATTCTGAACCGGTGCTGTTCGTGGTGCGAGCCGGACATCCGCTGCTCGATCCGGGACAGGATGTGTTCGCACGGCTCGACGAATTCCCGATGCTGATGCCGACGCGGGAATCGGTCATCCGCCCCTTCGTCGACCGCCTGTTCATCACCAACGGCATGACGGCGCCGGCAACCGAGATCGAAACCGTCTCGGACTCCTTCGGCCGCGCCTTCCTGCGGCAAAGCAATGCCGTCTGGATCATTTCGGCTGGCGTCGTTGCCAATGAACTCGGCAGCGGCGCCTTCGTCGCCCTGCCGGTCAACACCGAGGAAACCAAGGGACCGGTCGGCCTGACCATGCGGACCGACACCGCGCCCTCGCCGGCCTTTTCCATCCTGCTGCAGACCATCCGCGAAGCGGCAAGGCAAAGCGGCTGATGCGTCAGGCTGTGCGGGATCGTCATCGGCAGAAGGCAGTCGGGTCGAGGTCGAAGACCCGTCCCGGATTGAGGATGTTTCTCGGGTCAAGCGCTGCGTTCAGCCGCCGCATCGTGGCGATCTCGGCGTCGCTGCGGACCAGATGCAGCCACTTCTTCTTGTCGAGACCGATGCCATGTTCGGCCGAAACGCCGCCTGCCGGGCAAACGCTCGTCCACGCAAAGCGACGTCGTCCGTGTCCGTCGGCAATGTAAAACAGGACAATCGTCCGGTATCGATCACGATGGATCGTGATCGATACCGGAGAGTTGTCTTACTGAAGCTTGGCTTGCAGCGCGTTGACATCGTCGGTGGTCATTTCACCGTCCGTTGCCACCTTGCCGTCGACGATCTTCCACAGGCGGAACGGGCCGGTGATGTCGCCATATTTATCGAAGGCGACAGGGCCGATGACACCTTCATAGCGGATCGGCTTGCCGTCCTTGATCAGGCCGAGCGCCTTGGCGAATTCTTCCTTGCCGGCAAAGATCGGCGTGCCGGTAGGATCGACGGCCTTGTACATCGCGTCCTTGATCTTGGCCGGATCCTCCGAACCGGCGATGGCGATGGCCAGACCAACAATCGCGCCGGCGTCATAGGAGCGGTCGGCCGCCGGATTGGTCGGTTCGATGCCGGAGAATTCCTTGTAGTTCTTGGTGAAATACTCCGTCGAGGCCGTCGGGCTGGTGCCGGAGGACGTGCCGTAGGCTTCCTTCAGATAATCGGCGCCGACGGATTCGATGAAGTCCGGGCTGTTCATGCCGTCATTGAGCAGGAATTTCTGCACGCCGCCCTGCGAGATCCAGGTACGGGCGACCGTAGCGCCGTCGACCGGCGTGCTGACGAGGTAAAGACCGTCCGGTTCGCCGGCCATTGCCGCCGTGACTTCCGAGGCATAGCTCGACTGCTTCTCATTGTAGGGCGTGTCGGAGACGATGGTGCCGCCGAGCGCTTTGTAGGCACGTGAGAATTCGGCCACCATGTTGACGCCGAAATCGTTGTTGACATGGATGATCGACAGCTTCTTGAAACCCTTGTCGACGGCGTATTTGGCGGCGGCGACGCCCTGCAGCGCATCCGAGGTGATGGTGCGGAAGAAGATGCCGTTGGTCTTGCCGTCGCGGCCGAGCGCGGTCAGCGTCGGCGAGGACGAAGCCGGCGAGACCTGGACGATCTTGGCTGGTGCGGTGACCGAAGTCAGGATCGGGATCGACACCGAGGAGATGATGCCGCCGATGATGACCGGCACCTTCTTGACCTGAACCAGCTGGGTGGCGGCGTCAACGGCGACGTTGCCCTGGCTCTGGCTGTCGCGCGTGTCGGTGACGAGATCGCAGCCGCGCACACCGCCGGCTCCGTTGATGTCGCGGAAGGCCATCTCGACCGACTTGGCGCCGGCCTGGCCGTATTCGCCGGCCGGGCCGGTCAGCTCCATGACGAGGCCGACGGTGATCTTGCAATCGGCGGCTTGCGCAGCACCCGCCATCGTGACGAGGGCGAGCGCGGTGGTGAGTTGGAGTATCGTCTTTGTCATTGTTGTTCCCCTTTCGTTACTCGACTGTATTTGAATTCTGGAGCCTGTTCAGCGTTCCGGCACCTGCAGCCAGGTCTCATGCAGATGTCGCCATTCAACGCCGTTGGGCGCCGATGAACTGGTGGTGAAGACGGCACTGGACTGGCGGCGGCTGTGCTTGCCTGCGCGCAGCTGCGCTTCGACATAGAGGACGACGATGGTATCGGCGTCCTGCCAGCCGGGCCGGATGTCCTCGATCGAAATGGCAAAACCATCGTCGCAGGAAGCGCGGCTTGCGCGGACATGATCGATGACCGCTTCGCGGTCGAGGATCTGCCCGTCCGGCGCCACCATGCTGAGGTCTTTGCCCATGGCGCGTTCGAAGCGGCCGAAGTCCACCGTGTTGGCGCGCGCAGCGACGAACCAGTCGACGAAGAAGCGGTGCAGGTCGATGATTTCGGCGCTGGCGCGTGAAAACAGGGAGGGCTCGTCGCTCATTTCTTCCCCGCATTGAGGTTGTAGTGCATGATCGAGCCGTGACGGCCGTGACGGTCGCGCTCCAGCGTGTAGACGTCGCCCTCGAGACCGGTGCCTTGCGCGATGACGGCGGCAATCCGCGCCCGGTCTTCGGCGTCGAGCGCAACGTCCATGATCTTTGCATTGGCCAGCGCATGCGCCTGGTTGCGGGCGCCGACGATGACGGCCGCCACTTGCGGCTGCTCCAGCACCCAGGCGCTGGCGATGGTGGCGATGTCGACGCCGTGGCGGTCGCCAACGGCCTTCAGCGCCTGAAGCAGGTGCTGGAAAAGGCCCCCGCCGCCGAAATCGTCGATGATCAGCTTGTATTTCACCAGCGAGCGGTTTTCGAGCGGCGTGGCCGGTTCGGCCACGCCGAGCCATTTGTCGCTGAGAAAGCCGCCGGCCACCGAGCCATAGCAGAGGAAGCTGACGCCGTGTTTGGCGGCGAGGTTCGCCAAGCTGTTGCCAGGCCGCTGGTCGAGCACCGAATATTGCAGCTGCTGGCTGACCAGCGGTATGCCGGCGGCAAGGATTTCAGCCAGGCGCGGCGTGTCGAAATTGGTGGTGCCGAGATTGCGCACCTTGCCTTCAAGCCGAAGCTCGTCGAGCCAGCCCATCGCCTCGACATAGCGAGGCTGGTCATAATCCCACCAGTGGAACTGAACGAGATCGAGCCGCTCGGTCTTCAGCCGCCGCAATGACTGGTCGACGATGCTCCTGATGTAGTCGCGGCTGATGCTGGCCAGCCGTTCGAGGTCGGGCACCAGCTTGGTGTGCACCTTCATCCGGGCGGCGACATCGAGGCCGCGCTCACTGGCCAGTCGCAGGCGCGCGGCGCCGATCAATTCCTCGACGCCGGTGTAGATGTCGGCGCAATCATAGGTCCAGATGCCGGCATCGAAGGTGGCGATCAGATCGGCCACCGCCTGGCTGCGGTCGATGGCGCCGTGGCCGCCGGCCAGCTGCCAACCGCCGCGGATGACGCGCGAGATGGTGTAGCCAGAGCCGAGTTCGAAGGTCTTGGCACTCATCTCAGGTCATCCTCTTTAGGCATTTAGGCAGCGGCACCGCCGTGGTCTCGGCGTGGCTGAACCGCCGCTTGGCCATCCTGACGATCCTCAGCCGGCTGGCGCAATTGGGATCGGGACAAGCGATCTCCGCGTCCGAGGTCATCCAGTCGTTCGGGTGGGTTGGGCGCTGCTTGGCCGCCAGCAGAGGCAAGACGGCGGCGAGCGAATAGATCGAAAAACCCTGCCCTGCCGGCATCGACAGCATCTCGCCCTTAAGTTCGAAATAGTCGCCTTCCTTGGCGCCGCAATAGATCGGCTTGCCCTCCGGGATGACCGCCTCGACGCGAAGATCGAACAGCTCGAAACTGTCGTCGGCCATTCAAGCCTCCATCAGGCTGAAGGTAACATCGCAGGCGCCGTTGCGGCGGATGACACCGCAAGCGGCGGCGAACCGGTCACGCTCTTCGACGCGCACTTGCGCCACCACGCTGCCGGCCAGCCAGCCGATCGGGAACAAGAGCCGCGCGCCCTGCCCGTAGTAGAGGCCGATGTCGAAGATCGCATTGGGATTGCCGCCCCACATGCGTGGCGGCACGTAGGAAAGCACGATGTCGCCCGGCTGCGGCGTCAGCGTCGCGTTCTCGGCCGGCAACGGTTTCGCATAGGCCTGGCCCTCGAGATCGGCCGCGGGAACCGGACAGGAGATTTCCGGC
>NZ_RZOM01001710.1:0-691 GCF_003999175.1 Mesorhizobium sp. M7A.F.Ca.ET.027.03.2.1
GTGCCATTGGCGTCAGCAGACCTGCGGGCAGGAATTCGGCCGACACCAGGGCAAAGCTGGTGGCCGCCAATGAAATGACCGCGAACCAGGTGGCTGCGCTCCATGCGGCTGGTGCATCGGCATCAAGGCCAATCGCGGCGTCTTCAAGCTGTAATGTTGTGTCAGTCACGGAAAGATCTCCAAAGTTTGGAGGTCTTAAATAGGCGAGTCCGCTTGGATGATATGTATCTTAGAATCCGAAATTCATATCCATTCGTCCGGGAATTGTGCGGCGCACAACGCCCGGCGAGACATTGGTGATGCGCTTGAACGCGCGCGCGAAGGATGCCTCGGAATCATATCCCAAACGGGTAGCGACTTCGGCAACCGACAAGCCGTTTTGGCCCAGCAATTCGCGGGCAAGCTGCATGCGCAGGCGGGCGAGATAGTGTGCGGCACCCTCTCCCAATACCGCACTGAAACGTTCGGCGAAAATCGAACGCGATTGGCCTGCCACGCCGGCCAGGCTTCCCAGCGTCCAGTTGTGGCCGGGGTCGCGGTGCATGGCCGCCAAAGCGCGGCCTATATGGGGGTCGCGGATGGCTGCGAGCCAACCGGTGGTCGAGGCTCCGTTGCAATTGACCCAGCAGCGTATGAGCCGGGCCGTCAGCAAGTCGGCCATACGCGACAGAATCGTGGCGCTGCCCATCTG
>NZ_RZOM01001711.1:0-690 GCF_003999175.1 Mesorhizobium sp. M7A.F.Ca.ET.027.03.2.1
TCTCTATCTCTGCGGCGGCGGCATCGTCAGCCATCCGGACGGGCCGGGCGCCGGCGTGCGTGCCGTGCAGCAAGCCTGGCAAGCGGCGGTCGACGGCATTCCGCTGGCGGACTTTGCCCTGAACCATCCCGAACTGGCGCGGTCGATCGAAAAATTCGGCGACGACAAGGCAGGCTGAAGCCATGCAGGACCTGCTTCTCAGCTATTATGGCGACGACCTGACCGGCTCGACCGATGTCATGGAGGCGCTCGAACTCGGCGGCGTGCCGACAGTGCTGTTCATGCGCCAGCCGGACGCGGCCCTGCTGTCCCGGTTTGGCCATTGCCGGGCGATCGGACTGGCCGGCACCAGCCGCAGCGAGACGCCGCAATGGATGGACACGCATTTGCGCGATGCCTTTGCCTGGCTGAAGACGCTGAACGCCGAGATTTGCCACTACAAGGTCTGCTCGACCTTCGATTCCAGCCCGACGATCGGCAGCATCGGCCGGGCCATCGAGATCGGCCGCTCGGTGTTCGCGCAAGCCAGCGTGCCGCTGCTGGTCGGCGCGCCGCAGCTCAAGCGCTACACCACCTTCGGGCACCTGTTCGCCGCCTATCGCGACCAATATTTCCGCATCGACCGCCACCCGGTGATGAGCCGCCACCCGACGACGCCGATGGATGAGTCGGATTTGCTGATCCATCTGT
>NZ_RZOM01001712.1:0-687 GCF_003999175.1 Mesorhizobium sp. M7A.F.Ca.ET.027.03.2.1
ATCATGCGGCTTGTCGACGTCACTCTGTCCTTCCCGCCGATGCTGCTGGCTATGGCCGTCGCGGCGTCGCTTGGGCCGGGCCTCGGCAATGCCGCCATCGCCATGGTTCTGGTCTGGTGGCCGGTCTATGCCCGGCTGATGCGGGCGCAGGTGCTGGAGGTGAAGGAGCGTGAGCATGTCGAGGCGGCGATCGCCGCCGGCGCCAGGCCGCGCCGCGTGCTGTTCACGCACATATTGCCGCTTTGCTGGACCCCAGTGCTGATCAGCGCGACCATGGATCTTGGCCAGGTCGTGCTGCTTGCCGCGTCGCTCAGCTTCATCGGACTCGGCGCCACGCCGCCGACCCCCGAATGGGGGTCGATGATCTCGGATGGCGCCGTCCATTTCTACCAATGGTGGATCGCCTTCGGTCCGGGCGTCGCCATCCTCACCATCGTGCTCGGCTTCAACTTCATCGGCGACGGCTTGCGCGACATTCTCGATCCAAGGTCGGATTAAGCGATGAGCGCACAGATATCTACAGCGCCGCCGGGTGCAGTCGACAAGGCGGGCAAAGGTGAGCCGCTGCTGTCCATACGCGGCCTGCGGGTAGGCTTCCGGCGGGCAGGCGATCAGTTCGAAGCGGTGCGCGGCATCGACCTCGACGTCGCCAAGGGCGAAGTGGTCGGCATTGTCGGGGAGTCCGGC
>NZ_RZOM01001713.1:0-686 GCF_003999175.1 Mesorhizobium sp. M7A.F.Ca.ET.027.03.2.1
ACTTTTGAGATCGCGCTCCTTGCCGATGGCGTGACGCCAGATGGGTTGTATCCCATCGATTTCGACCGAGCGTTTCGCAGCCTGGACAAGATCAAGGCCAGCATCGTGAAGTTCTGGGAGAGCGGCGCCGAAGGCCCTCAGTTGGTGGTCGACAAGCAGGTCGCGATCGCCGCCGCTTGGAATGGGCGCGTTTCGGCCGTGAAGGATCAGGGCGGCGAGATAGCCATGAGCTGGCACCAGGCCCTCCTGCAATATGATGAATTCGGCATCTTGAAGGGAGCCTCCAACGTCGAGAATGCCTCCAAGTTCATTGCCTTCGCGTCGCGGGCGAAAAATCAGGCCGATTTCTCGAATAAGATCCTGTATGCTCCGCCCAATTCCAACGCCTATCAATATCTCTCGAAGGAACGCGCGGGCATGCTGCCGACGGTCCCTGACCTGCTTGCGTTGCAGATAGTGCAAAACCAGGCTTATTGGGCTGCGCTGCGTGACGACGGCAAGGACAACACCCAGTATGCCGCGGAACTCTGGGAAAACTGGATCACGCGCTAAGGGCGCGGGGATGCCCTTCCTCCCGCGCCGCAGCCGCCATGTCGGCACCGCAGGCATGATGGCGCCAGTGCTTGTCACTCTGGCGCTCATCTACATGATTCCCGTCGTGGGCCTGTTCATTAAAAGTTTTCAGG
>NZ_RZOM01001714.1:0-686 GCF_003999175.1 Mesorhizobium sp. M7A.F.Ca.ET.027.03.2.1
GTGCTGGTGACGGTGGAGGAGGGCGCCGTCGGCGGCTTCGCCAGCCACGTGCTGCAGTTCCTTGCCCATGAGGGCCTGCTGGAAAGCGGCCTGAAGGTGCGTCCGCTGGTGCTGCCCGACGCGTTCAGCGACCACGCCAAGCCGGAAAAGATGTATGCCGATGCCGGGCTCGATGCCGCCGGCATCGTGCGCACCGTGTTCGTGGCACTCGGGCACACAGTCCACGCCCAGCGCGCCTGAATCCCAGCGCGACTGAATCAAAGTCTCAAAGACTTGAATCAGTTTGCCGGCAAGCGATCTTAAGGCATTGTTTACGCTGCCGTTTGGCGCTTTGCTTACCGTGTCTCTTGGCCGTTTTTCAATGGCGCCCTGCTAGATCGTGATCAGGCAGGGAGACAACAACAATGAAAACGCTTCTGTGCGGCGCAGCACTTTGCGCCGTTATCATCGCGCCGGCCACAGCCGAAACGCGCTATGACCGCAGCCTCGAAAAGGCGGCGATGGGCATCATCGCCGGCAAGATGGGCGACATCCGCGGCGGCTTTTCCTTCAAGCAGGTGCCGCAATTGGTGGTTCTGCCGGCCCCTGTTCCCGCGCCTGCGGTTGCCATCGAGCCTGCACGCGAGCAAGCTTCGGGCGGCCGTGAGGATGGCTTGTCTCCAGCCGTCGAGCGCCCGGTTTCGCGA
>NZ_RZOM01001715.1:0-680 GCF_003999175.1 Mesorhizobium sp. M7A.F.Ca.ET.027.03.2.1
TCTGGACATCGCCCGGCGTGCCGTCGGCGATGACGCGGCCATGATCGATGACGACGATGCGCTCGCACAGGTTCATCACCAGCCGCATGTCGTGTTCGATCAGGACGACGCCGATGCGGCGCTCGGTGCGGACTGTCGAGAGGATCGAAACCAGTTCGGCGGTCTCGACGGCGTTCATGCCGGCGGCCGGCTCGTCGAGCAGCAGGAAGCGCGGCTTCAACGCCAGTGCACGTGCCACTTCGAGCCGACGGCGCTGGCCGTAGGCAAGCCTGGCGGCCGGTTGATCGGCAAATCTCTCCAGCCCCATGCGCGCAAGTTCACCCATTGCCGCCGCCTCGGCATGGCCAAGATCCGGCTCCACCTGGCGGGCGGCGACGACGACATTTTCGAGCACGGTCATGTGCGGGAAGACGCGGGTGTTCTGGAAGGTGCGGGCAACGCCGGAGCGGGCGAAGCGGAAGGCCGAAGCCTGCCGGACCACGCCACCCACCGACACGGTGCCGGCACTCGGCTTGATATCACCAGCCAGCATGTTGAGCAGCGTCGTCTTGCCGGCGCCATTGGGGCCGATGATGCCGGTGATGCTGTCGGTCTCGAAATCCAGCCTGACGTCGTCGACGGCGACGACGCCGGCATAGCGGCGCGACAGATGGACGGCGGTGAGCCGGTCACTCTCGACA
>NZ_RZOM01001716.1:0-679 GCF_003999175.1 Mesorhizobium sp. M7A.F.Ca.ET.027.03.2.1
GCGACATAGTCCTCGATCATCGGCCGTCCGCCGCCCGAATAGCCCGAAATGCCGTTGACGGTGATCGGGAAATCCGCCGGCAGCAGGCCTGACGTGACCAGCGGCCGTAGCGTGGCGATCGGTCCCTGCGGCCAGCAGCCTGGATTGGCGACGCGTTTTGCCGAGGCGATCGCCTTTGCCTGGTCCTTGTCCATCTCGGCGAAACCATACGCCCAGCCTTCCGCCACGCGATGCGCGGTCGACGCATCGATGACCTTGGTGGTGTCGTTGGCGATCAGCGAGACGCTTTCTTTCGCCGCGTCGTCAGGCAGGCACAGGATCGCGACATCGGCGGCGTTGAGAAACTCGGCGCGCGCCGCCGTTTCCTTGCGGCGTTCGGTCGGGATGGAAATGATCTCCAGATCAATGCGCTCGGCAAGCAGCGCCCTGATCTGCAGGCCGGTGGTGCCGTGTTCGCCGTCGATGAAGATTTTCGGTTTCATGGGTTGATCAAATTCCCTGATATTTCAAGATTATATGCCCTGACCTTGAATCACTGCGGCACCATTGTGGTTGCCGTTGTTCAACTCTTCAAGCCGGGCCTTTCGCTCAGCCAGCAGGCCGAGATATTGCATGGCCACCATCGAGCCGGCGATCGCCGTTATATCGGCGTGATCATAGGCCGGCGCAACCTCTACGA
>NZ_RZOM01001717.1:0-679 GCF_003999175.1 Mesorhizobium sp. M7A.F.Ca.ET.027.03.2.1
GCCCTACAACCGCTCGCCCCCGACCATCACCATCACGGCAATCCAGGTTTCGCCCGATGCGACGAGGGCACTGGTGGTGTGGTCACGCAAATTGGTAGCCGGCGTCGCCAGCCCTGGCGCCGCCGCGACCACCGAGACAACGGTCCCGGCGTCGCTCAGAGTCGCCAACACTTTTCTCATCCGCGTCGAAAGCAACCTCGGCTACACGCCGGTCATCGCGTGGAGCGCGAGCAGTCAACAGAAGCTTGGGCTGACCTCGGCTTTCAGCAACATAACCATGGGCGAAACCTACTACCTGCGCCCCCGCAGAAGCATGGCGATCCCTTGCAGCGACTGTTGAACACAGAAGCAGCCAGGCGCTGGGCAGGCCGCTCCAGCTACTGCTGCGGCCCACGGTCCGAAACGAAGCGCACGATAGCAGCGGCCATCTCGTAATCTTTTGGCGCCACGCGAGCGAAGCCGCCGGAATGTCTCGATTCCAGGAGATCGTAGATATCGGGCGTCGTCGACTTGAGGTTGGTGAGGAACACGGCAAGCCTGCGCTTGGCTTCCGGGTCGAGATCGCTGCGGACAGCATGGGGGCCGTATCTCAACAGGCCCGACGTCCATACGATCCGAAGCGCCGTCACCGAGAGCCCTGCCGCCTCCAACCTGGCCTGCGTGCCCGACGGTTCTCGCG
>NZ_RZOM01001718.1:0-679 GCF_003999175.1 Mesorhizobium sp. M7A.F.Ca.ET.027.03.2.1
TCGGTCCGGCATGAAAATCGCCTGCTATGCCATCGAAATCCAGCAGCAATTCGTCCACCGGGCGCGTCTGAAAATGATCCGCCGGCGCCACGTAAAGCGCTGCCGCCTTGGCGGCAAGCTTTCGCGCGGGGATGATTTCGATCGGCTTTTCAGCCTCGGGGAAGAGATCCAGCATGGCGTTCTTTTCTCTCGTCATCCAGCGAATTAGCCGGGCGGACTTCGCGGCGTCCAGTCGAAAGTGCTGATCGTCCGATCAACGTCACCGATGGGATGGCGATCGCCAGGCGAGTGCCGTTCGCACCAGCCTAACGCAACAAGGCGTATTGAGCGCCAAAGTGTATTCCGAGCACAGGAACGGAGCGTACTTTTGGGTACGTGAGTTCAGCCCTACCGCGACGCGGGGAAGCGTAGCCATTCGCCGGGCGGCCTCACCTGAATATCGACATAGCTAGAGCATCCGCAGCAGCGCACCGCCTATCGAATACCCCGCGCCAAAGGCGCAGATCAGGCCGAAATCGCCAGGCTTCATGTCGGCGTGGTTTTCCGACAGCGCGACGATGGCGCCGGCGCCCGCCGTGTTGCCCAGCCGCTCCAGCACCATCGGCGCGCGGTCGTGGTCGACCTCGTGGCCGAACGACAGTTTCAGGATCATCGCATTCATGCGTGCATTGGCCTGATG
>NZ_RZOM01001719.1:0-678 GCF_003999175.1 Mesorhizobium sp. M7A.F.Ca.ET.027.03.2.1
CAGTTGACCTTGAACGCGGCGCCGCCAGCGGCGACCGCGAATTCGCGCAAGGCATCGTCCGCGGCGATCTCCGAGACCGTCTTCGACTCTACGGCCGCGACATACTTGCCCTTCGACACTTCTGCCGCCGCCAACTCGTTCTTGACGTCCTTGCGGCTCGAATAGCCGAGCACACCGGTTGTCGCGGAGTGCAGCAGCGGCCATGCCGGATAGGCGATCATGTAGCCGATCGCCCAGACGATGGTGACGTAGAAGGTTATGACCCACCAGCGCGGAAGCGGATTGTTCAGCTCCCGGATGCCGTCCCATTCATGGCCAGTGGTTGAGACGCCAGAGATTTCGTCGATGTGCTCGTCGCTCATGATCACTCGTCCTCAAGGGGAATCCGGGCAGCTTCGTCGGCCAGCTTGCGGCTGCCAGGCCGGAGCGCGAAGGCAACCGCGCCGACAAAGAAGAGCGCCATGGCGACCAGACCCCAGCTGTCAGCAAACTCCCGCATCAAATTGTATTCCATGGATAAAGCTCCTCAGCGGTAACCGGCGGCCTCGTCGTAGTTCTTGAAATCCACCAAGGTCCCGAGCATCTGCAGATACGCAACGAGCGCATCCATTTCAGTCACCTGTTGCGGATTGCCGTCGAAGTCTCCGACCTTGGCTTTGGGATAGCGTTTCTCAAGGC
>NZ_RZOM01000171.1:0-7828 GCF_003999175.1 Mesorhizobium sp. M7A.F.Ca.ET.027.03.2.1
ATCAGGATCAGCACGACCGGCACCGGCAGGGCGCGGAAGATGTCGGTGTAGCCGACCGCGAGCCAGCGCAGCGGCTTCGGCGCATAGAGCCGCACCAGGCTGATCCCCAGGCCGATGGGGATCCCGATGCCGATGCTCAAAATGCCGAGCAGCAGCGTGTTCAGGAAGCCGCGCAGCAGCGCCGGCAGGCTGGACATGATGACGTCGGGGTTAAAGAAGGTATCCAGCAGCGACATGGGAGCGTTCCCGAACCCGAGAGCAATCATGCTCAGGTTAAAACCAATATGCCTCGCAGATGGCGAGGCGGTCGGCGCGGAAGCCGGCGCTGGAGCATGAAATGAATCGTGCCGGCCTGGAAAGCCGGCACGATGTCAGCGCAGCTTTCAGATCAGGCCTTCGGCAGCGGCATTTCCTTCATGGTCGAGGAGTCGGCCGGCGCGTCGCTGCCGAACCACTTCTTGTGGATGGCGGCCAGGGTGCCGTCCTTCTTCATCGCGCTCAGCGCATCGTTCAGCTTGCCGAGCAGCGGGTGGTCCTTGGTCATCATCAGGCCGTATTGCTCACCGGTCTTGATGCGCTCCTTGACGACCAGGTCCTTCATCTTGGTGAAGGAATACTCCATGCCCGGAATGTCGCTGACGGCCGCATCGACGCGGCCGGCGCTGAGGTCGAGGAGCAGGTTCTGCTGCGTGTCGTAGCCCTTCACGTCGCTGAAGCCATCGGCTTCCTGATGCGCCTTGACCCAGGTTTCGCCGGTCGAGCCGGACAGCACGCCGATGATCTTGCCCTTGAGGTCGGCCTCGGCCTTGATCGCGCTGTCGGTCTTGGTGGCGATGCCCATGTCCGAATCATAATAGGGCTGCGTGAACGACTGTGACTTCAGCCGCTCCGCCGTGATGGTGATCGACGAGATGGCGACGTCGATGCGCTTCGAGGTGGTGGCGGCAAACAGTGCCTGGAAACCGAGATCGGCGATGTCGGTGGTCATGCCGATGCGCTTGGCGGCTTCGTTGACGATGTCGACTTCAAAGCCTTCGAAAGTGCCGCTCTCGTTCTTGTACTCGAAGGGTGGATTGGTCGGGTAGGCGCCGACATTGAGCACATCGGCGGCATAAGCGGTGGCGGGGCCGGCGGCGATGCCGATGGCGGCGGCGAGAAGAAGCAATTTGCGACGTGTGAAGCTCATTTGTGTTCCCTCTGTTGTTGATCGGGCGGGTTGCTCCCGCACGGTTTTTTGCCGCCCCGCACCGCAGGGCGTCAATTCATGGCAGCGACCAATGCGGTCATGGTTGGCGACGTTTTTTGTTGCAGATCGCGGATCTGCGCGCGCACGTCATCGAAGGCATGGCGCGCATTGGATGATGACTGGGACAGTATGAACGACAAGAACTGAGACTCCCACCCGGAGCACCCACGATGGACTGGCCGGCACGATGGACTGGTCTGCACGATGGACTGGCCGGCAAGCCCGTCCGGCAAGGCAATCGCCATCGACTGTGGAATGCTTATCCAAAGTGCGGCGCTTTTCAAGGCGAAAGTTTTAAGCTTAAAAAGCTGCGGTGTCGGTTGCGTGGCGGACACCGTGCGGCCCGCTGGAACCGATACCCGCGAGCGATGGCGACCCGAAGCTATTTCAGGCTTGAAATATCTCGGCACGGGCCTAGCGTGTGCTCTCTCGCCGGGAGGTCGCGACATGAACAAACCACACCCTTTGCACGGCCCGAACAGATTGAAGCTTGGCGTCTTTTCGACCAATGCCGATGGCGGCCTTGCTATCACAGACGTTCCGGAACGCTGGACGGCGAACTGGCAGGACAATGTGACCGCGGCCCAGATCGCCGACCGCGCCGGGCTGGAGTTCATGCTGCCGATTGCGCGCTGGCGCGGCTTTGGCGGCCGCAACAAGGTGCGGGAATGGTCGTTCGAGACCTTCACCTGGGCGGCGGCTCTTGCCATGGCCACCGAACAGATCGGGCTGTTCATGACCGTGCATGTGCCGCTGGTGCATCCGCTCTATGCCGCCAAGGCGCTGGCGACGGTCGACCATATCAGCCAGGGCCGCGCGGGCTTGAACATCGTCTGCGGCTGGAACCCGAAGGAATTCGGCATGTTTGGCACGCCTTTGGTCGAGAAGGGCTACGATCAGGCGGCCGAATGGATCGAAATCCTGGAAAAGCTTTATGCCTCGGCCGAGCCGCTCGACTATGAGGGCACCTATTACCGCCTCAAGGAAGCCGTCAGCCGGCCGGCCAGTCTGCAGGTTCCGCGCCCGGTGACCATGAACGCCGCCTTCGGTGGGCCGGGCCGCGATTTCGCCGCCGCCCGATGCGGCTATCTGTTCACGACCTTTTCCGAAATGGGCGATGCCGGCAAGCATGTCGCCGATATCCGCGAACGGGCCGACAAGGCAGGCCGCGACGTAGGCGTCTACACGGTTGCGCATGTCGTCTGCCGCCCGACGATGGAAGAGGCGCAGGCCTATTATAACAGCTATGCGGTCGATATGGCCGACCACGATGCGGTCGATGCTCACATGGCCGGCAAGAAGGAATTCTCGCAGTCGCACGACCCGCACGCCTATGACCGCTACCGGCAACGCTTCGCCGGCGGCGCCGGCACCTACCCGCTGATCGGAACGCCGGAAACGATCGCCGCCGACATGGCCGCCATTGCCGGGCATAGCTACCAGGGCATCGCGCTGTCCTTCGTCAACTACACCAGGGAGTTGCCCTATTTCTGCGATCACGTGCTGCCGATTTTGAGACAGGCGGGACTGCGCGAATAGTAGCTTTGCTCCGGGAAGCGGCTGCCTGTTGGCGGTCAGGGATTTCATCATCAGTTTAGGTAGAGCATTCGGAATTTGCCGAAGCCTCCCCCAACTTCGTCATCCTCGGGTCTGCGCCGCGTCGCTTCGCTCCTTGCTCCGCCCGTGGATGACGAAGCGAGGGGCGTTTACTCCGGACGAACGAACTCCCTATTCCGGGATGACGGCAGTTGCCTGAATCTCCACCTTGGCCCGGTCCTCTACCAGCGCCACCACCTGCATGGCGGCCATCGCCGGAAAATGCCGGCCGATCACCTCGCGATAGGCCTCGCCGATGCCCCTGAGATTGGCGAGGTATTCGGCCTTGTCGGTGAAATACCAGGTCATCGAGGTGATGTGCTGCGGCCCGGCACCGGCTTCCGCCAGCACCGCGACGATGTTCTGAAGCGTTTGCCGCACCTGGCCGACAAAATCGTCGGTCTCGAACTGGCATTGCCCGTTCCAGCCGACCTGTCCGCCGACGAAGACGAGCTGCCCGCGTGCCGCGACGCCATTGGCGTAGCCGACAGGTTTTGCCCAGCCTTCCGGCTGCAGAATCGTGTGCATTCAAAACCTCCCGGTATCCAAAAACCTAGTCTCAAAATCGCTCGTCAATTTCCAGCCGTCAGGCCGCGCCCATCACTTGCCGCGCAATAACCACTTTCTGCACGTCGGAAGCACCCTCATAGATGCGCAGGGCGCGGATCTCGCGATACAGGCTTTCGACGATATGGCCTTTGCGGACGCCGTCGCCGCCATGCAACTGCACGGCCTTGTCGATGACCTCTTGCGCCTTGTCGGTGGCAAACAACTTGGCCATCGCCGCCTCGCGCGTGACGCGGGGCGCGCCCATGTCCTTGGTCCAGGCGGCGCGGTAGACCAGCAGCGCCGCCGCGTCGACATCCAGCGCCATGTCGGCGATATGGCCCTGCACCATTTGCAGTTCGCCCATCGGCGCGCCGAACAGTTTGCGCTCGGCCACCCTTTTGATGCTTTCATCCAGCGCGCGGCGGGCGAAGCCGAGTGCCGCCGCCCCGACGGTCGAGCGGAACACATCGAGCACCGACATGGCGATGCGGAAGCCATCGCCGGGCTTGCCGATCAGCGCCGAGGCCGGCAATCGAACCTGATCGAAAGACAGCCGCGCCAGCGGATGCGGCGCGATCACTTCCAGGCGTTCGGCGATGCCAAGGCCCTTGGCGTCGCCAGGCACGAGGAAGGCGGAAAGTCCCTTGGCACCCGGCGCCTCGCCGGTGCGGGCAAAGACGACATAGAGGTCGGCGATGCCACCATTGGAGATCCAGGTTTTTTCGCCCGACAGGACATAGCTATCGCTATCGCGGGTCGCCGTCATTTCGGTGTTGGCGACATCCGACCCCGAGCGCGGCTCCGACAGGGCGAAGGCGGAAATCGCCTTTCCGGCACGTGTCTTCGCAAGCCATTCCTGTTGCTCCGGCGTGCCGAACAGGCTGAGCGCGCCGGTACCAAGCCCCTGCATGGCGAAGGCGAAATCGGCCAACCCGTCATGGCGCGCCAGCGTCTCGCGCGTGATGCACAAAGTGCGGACGTCGAGGGGGCCAGGATTGTCTGGGTCGATCGCCGTCGGCTTCAGCCAGTCGTCTCGCCCGAGCTTGCTGACCAGCTCGCGGCAGGCGGCGTCGACATCATGGTGGGAGACCGGCAGGTTTTTCGCGCACCATACGTCGAGCTGCTCGGCCCACTTGCGATGGCGGTCTTCGAAGAACGGCCAGGAGAGGAAGGAGCGGTCAGGCATGGGTGCTTCCACCGCTATTCTCCAGGCCCTGCGCTCTACGGCGCCGGCAGGACAGAGGGGGGCGCTGTCCCGCCAACGTCTCCACGGAAAGCATCATCCTCAATCCCCCTCGAACACCGGCTTTTCCTTGGCCACGAATGCCTTGTAGGCGCGCTCGAAGTCGCGGGTCTGCATGCAGATCGCTTGCGCCTGCGCTTCCGCTTCGATCGCCTGGTCGAGACCCATCGACCATTCCTGGTTGAGCTGCGTCTTGGTGATGCCGTGGGCGAAGGTCGGGCCGGAGACGATGCGCGCCGCCATGTCGAGCGCGTCGGCCTCCAGCGCTGCGGCATCGACCAGCCTGTTGTAGAAACCCCAGCGCTCGCCTTCCGCCGCCGTCATGGTACGGCCGGTGTAGAGCAGTTCGGCGGCGCGGCCCTGGCCGATGATGCGTGGCAGGATCGCGCAGGCGCCCATGTCGCAGCCGGCGAGGCCGACGCGGGTGAACAGGAATGCCGTCTTGGCTTCCGGCGTGGCGATGCGGATATCGGAGCTCATCGCAATGATGGCGCCGGCGCCGACCGCAACGCCGTCGACGGCCGCAATGATCGGCTTGCCGCAATTCAGCATCGCCTTGACGAAATCGCCGGTCATGCGGGTGAAGGCCAAGAGCTCTTTCATGTCCATCTTGACCAGCGGGCCGATAATGTCGTGGACATCGCCGCCTGAGCAGAAATTGCCGCCATTGGAGAGGAACACCACGGCGTCGACATCGTCGGCATAGACGAGGTCGCGGAACGTGTCGCGGAGTTCCGCATAATTCTCGAAGGTCAGCGGGTTCTTGCGCTGCGGCCGGTCGAGCCGGACCTTGGCGATCCTGCCCTCGACCTCCCACAGGAAATGCTTCGGCTTGCGCCCGGCCATTGCGGTCATTCGCGTCCCTCCCAGTTGCTGCGGAACGAGGTCAGCATGCCGGTCAGCCGACGCGCGTCGTCCTCGCTGACCTTGCCCAGCAATTCACCGATCCAGCCTTCATGCGCCGCGGCGATTGTGGCGAAGGCCTGCGTGCCTTCCTCGGTCAGCCGCACCATCGACGTGCGGCGGTCGCCATTGCGCCTAGCGCGGGCAACAAGTCCTTCCGAAACCAGCCGGTCGACGATGCCCGTGACATTGCCGTTGGAGACCAGCAGGAAACGCGACAGGTCGCTCATCAGCATGCCTTCCGGCGCGCGATAGAGGGCTGCCATCACGTCGAAGCGCGGCAGCGTCGTGTTGAACTCCTTCTTCAGCCGCTCGCGCAGCTCGGCCTCGATCGTGCGCGAGGCTCGCAGCAGCCTGATCCACAGCCGCAAGCGGTCCTTGCCGGGTCCCGACGGCGCGGGCAGGGGGCCGGCTACCATGTTTCGCCTCCTGAGATGGAAATCGCCTGTCCGGTTATCGATTGGGCGGCGTCGCCGCACAGCCACAGCACGGCGGCGGCGACCTCATCCGGCTGGATGAAGCGGCCTTGCGGGTTGGTCGAGGCGAGGCTTGACCGCGCTTGCTCGACCGAGCGGCCGGTCTTCTCGATGATGCGCTGGATGGACTCTTCCAGCATTTCGGTTTCCACAAAGCCTGGGCACACCGCGTTGACGGTGACGCCCGATTTCGCCGTTTCGGCGGCAAGAGCCCGCATCAGGCCAACGACGCCATGCTTGGCGGCGACGTAAGACGCGACGTAGGCGTAACCTTTCAGGCCGGCGGTCGAGGCGATGAAAACAATTCGTCCCGTCTTCCGCGCGGCCATGCCGGCCAGCGCCGGCTTCACCGTCAGGAAGGCGCCGGTCAGATTGACGTCGAGCGTCCGCTGCCAGTCGCTGAGCGCGGTTTTGTGCGCCGGGGCGCTGCCGGCCATGCCGGCATTGGCGACGACGATGTCGAAGGGGCCCCGCGCGGCTTGCGCCCTCTGGTAGAGCGCCGCCATTGCCGCCTCGTCGGTGACATCGGCGGCGATGCCGAAGATGCGGTCGTTCTCGCCGGCCACCTCAGTGAGCTCTGCTTCCCGGCGGCCGCAGATGGTGACATCGATGCCCGCACCCGCCAGCGCCAGCGCGATGGCCCGGCCGACGCCGGAGCCGCCGCCTGTGACCAGCGCATGCTTGCCGGGGATCGTCGCGGCGGTACTCATACTTTCAGCCCCGCGGCCGCTTCGCGCTCGGCCAGACGGTAGAGCTGGTCGCGCCCGGGCAGATAGGGATCCGGCCATTTGACACCACGGTCGCCGAGCGTGACGGCGGCATGCAGTGTCCAGTAGGGATCGGCGAGATGCGGCCGTGCCAGTGCGACGAGGTCGGCGCGGCCGGCCATCAGGATCGAATTGACATGGTCCGGCTCGTAGATGTTACCGACCGCCATCGTCGCCATGCCGACTTCGTTGCGGATGCGGTCGGAAAACGGCGTCTGGAACATGCGGCCATAGACAGGCTTGGCCAGTGCCGAGGTCTGGCCTGCCGAGACGTCGCAGATGTCGACGCCGGCCTCGTGCAGCAGCCGTGCGATCTCCACCGCGTCGGCCGGTGTGACGCCCTCGATGCCCACCCAGTCATTGGCCGAAATGCGCATCGAGATCGGCTTCTCCGCCCGCCAGGCAGCGCGCACCGCGCGGAAGATTTCGAGGGGATAGCGCATGCGATTGTCAAGCGAACCGCCATAGTCATCCGTGCGCCGGTTGGTGACCGGCGTGATGAAGGACGACAAGAGATAGCCATGCGCAGCGTGGATCTCGAGCATGTCGAAGCCGCAACGATCGGCCATCTCGGCCGAAGCCACGAATTCGTCGCGCACGCGGTCCATGTCGGCGCGATCCATCGCCTTCGGCACCTGATTCTGCGGCGACCACGCCACGGCTGAGGCCGCCATCACCGGCCAGTTGCCCGAGGTCAACGGCATGTCGGTGCCTTCCCAGCCGAGCCGGGTCGAGCCCTTGGCGCCGGAATGGCCGATCTGGGCGCAGATCTTCGCCTCGGTCTCGGTGTGGACGAAATCGACCAGCCGCTTCCACGCCACCTCATGTTCGGGCGCGTAGAATCCCGGACAACCGGGCGTGATACGGCCTTCCGGGCTGACGCAGGTCATCTCGATATAGATGAGGCCGGCGCCGCCCTTGGCCCGCTCGGCATAATGGGTGAAATGCCAGTCGGTCGGACAGCCGTCGACGGCCTTGTACTGCGCCATCGGCGAGACGACGACGCGGTTCTGCAGCCTCATGTCGCGAAGCTTGAACGGCGCGAACA
>NZ_RZOM01001720.1:0-675 GCF_003999175.1 Mesorhizobium sp. M7A.F.Ca.ET.027.03.2.1
CACCGAGGGTCTGCTGCTGCGCAACACGCAGGTTGCCAACCAGTTCGATCTCTGCGCGATCTCGATACCGATGCCGGGTACTCCGCTGCCCGCCGGATTGATGCTGGTGGCGCGCAACGGGCATGACCGGCGCCTGCTGCGGATTGCTGCCGAAATAGAGCAGCTGCTTGGCGCGTGACCAGGGCTGAACCGCCTATCAGTGCGACGAACAGTGCTTGCGTTCGCTGTCCTTGGCGGTCCGCACGATACGGGTCGCGACCAGCCAGGGCAGATTGTACTTCTCGCCGGTGATGGTCTGGGTGCGGTGCTCGATCGAGCCCCTGACGACGATCTTGCCGGCATAAAGCGCGTCGGAAAGATCGGTTATCGCCTTGTCGGCCTGCGGCAATCCGCTGGGGTCGATCGAGACGCCCTTGCTGATCGCCCCGGTGGCAAGGTCGAGCACGCTGTTTGACGGGCAGGGCGCCTTGAAGCAGCGCAGCCCGTTGTCGCAATAGACATAACTGCTTTCGGCCGCGAATGACGGCATGGCGCAGAGCGAACAGACGACGACTACCAGGGATGCGAGGCGTGGATCGGACATGGCTCTCAGCGTCGCGACGAATTGGGGCGAAACCGCGATGCGTTACAGGTTCGCCGGAAACCGCCGCCGATAGTGATCGACCACTTCCGGAT
>NZ_RZOM01001721.1:0-674 GCF_003999175.1 Mesorhizobium sp. M7A.F.Ca.ET.027.03.2.1
GTCCTTGTTGTTGGTGAAGAACTTTGCGTCCTCCATTGTCTCCTTGAGAGTGGTCGGTGGCTTCAGCCCAGCTTTGTCGAAGAGGTCCTTGCGGTAGTGAACCATCTGCCAATAGGCTGCGACTGGCAGGCACAGCTTTTTATCTCCCCACATCGCCTGACCGGCGAAGGACTCGACATAATCGTCCCAGGCAATGATCTTGGGATCCGTGTCGCTCCAGATGTCCTGCACCGGATCGATGCAGCCGGCGTCTGCGAATTCACCAAGCCAGATGCCATCGATGAAGAGAACATCGTACTGGCTGTCTTTTTGCGAGCACGCGAGAATTTCCTTCTGGTGCAGCGGATCGTAGCCGAACCCGTCGGTAGTGACCTTGGCACCCGTGAGAGCCTCGAATTGGGGCGACATTTTCCGGACCGCATCGATGAATGGGTCCTGGATCGACATGATGTTCACGGCCTCGCCGTCATGCTTGCTCAGGATCGACCCCCAGTCCGTTTGGGCCAGTCCTGGCGAGGCGGCGAGCGAAATGGCAGCAGCGGACGCAACCAACAAGATTTTCTTCATGCGAACCCTCCCAGCGAGCGCGATGAGACCACGCTCTGCGAACGGCGCTCCCGCGTTCAGACAGAGTTCCCCTGCGCAGCTTCGCCACGTCAGGTGGACGGCAAGAC
>NZ_RZOM01001722.1:0-672 GCF_003999175.1 Mesorhizobium sp. M7A.F.Ca.ET.027.03.2.1
CTGCGCACGCCGTCGGCGGTCGCTTCGGCCGCGGCGCGGTTGGCGCGCACTTTCGACAGTTCGCTCGACAGTTCCGAAAGCTGCTGGGTGGCCAGCACCGAATTGTTGCCACCCATCAAAAGATCGGACTGGGCGCGATAGGCGGCGACCTTCGCCTCGGCATCCTTGACCTGCCGCTGCAGGTCGGCGATCTCGGGCGCCAGGAAGTCTGCCGCGGCGCTGTTCGATTCGAGCTTGGCCGCCCCTTGCCCCGCTATATAGGCGGCGGCGATGGCGTCCGGTACGGCGGCCGCGAGCTTGGGATCTTCCGATGAGAATTCGATGGCAATGATGCGGGTCTTCTCGACGCCATAGACGTTGAGCTTCTCGTGCATTTTCTTGAGCACGCGCTCTTCCGTCGGAATTTCCATCGGGTCGCTTTTCAGGCCGACCAGGACCAGAGCGCGGCTCAGCGCCGACATGTCGAGCGCTTCATTGAACTCGGGCAGTTTTTCCAGACCAAGCTTTTGCGAGACCTGCTTGAGGATTTCGTTGGAGGAAATGATCTGGACCTGGGTGGCGACGCCCTGTTCGTCGAGGATAGGCTTGTCGGTGTCGTTGTTGTTGCTGGCCGGCCGCGTGTAGATGGATTCGCGCGGCGCGATCTCCACCTGCGTCTCGGCCTTGTAGTGC
>NZ_RZOM01001723.1:0-671 GCF_003999175.1 Mesorhizobium sp. M7A.F.Ca.ET.027.03.2.1
GCCTTCGATCTGCCTGGATCGGAGAATGTCGTGCAAATCCCGGTGCGGTATAGCCGCTAGCACCGCGGCATCACACGCTCCATCCGGAGGTCAGGACAAGCGATGCCTCAAACATCTGCGCACCGATCTCATCGCGTACTTTGACGGTTACCTTGACGAAATCGCAGTCGGGCATTTCGTCTTGGGCAACATCCTGCAAAATACGAATTGCTTCCGCTCTGGCTTGTTCCCGGGATTCGAACAGCTGCCCGTTATCATCGGGTATCGCGCCGTCACCGTTTTGAAGATCGAAATAGTACCGCTTCATTTTCGGGCCACGCTGGAAACATCTGGCGGGTCAATGTTTTCGCTTTATTGGTGGTTCCTGCCCGCTCGGCGGCCGTGCTGGTGAAGACGTGGTCGTTCAACGCACCGCAGCGCGAAGCGCCGATAGGAAAAGCACAAGCAACGCCAAGGCGTTGAGGCCGGCGGCGATGGCATGCGAATACTCCCATTGGCGCCGCAGCAGCTCCCAGTTTTCAGGCAGGACAGTCCAGTTCCGGGTCGCCTGATTGATTGGATAGGTCAGCGTCCAATTGTGTGGCGCCGATGCTGAGAAAGGCGACAACAACCAAGCCGAAAGATGCACTCGCTCGGTAGAGCAGGATCGCCAGGGCGGCCGTAGAGAGCAA
>NZ_RZOM01001724.1:0-671 GCF_003999175.1 Mesorhizobium sp. M7A.F.Ca.ET.027.03.2.1
GTGCGGATATAGTCCTCGTTGAGGACCTCGATCAGCGCCGAGCGGGTAACGCGCGCCAGGATCGCGGCTTGCGGCAAGGCAAGTGCGACCGCCGGCAGCAGCAGCGATTTCAAGGCTGGCCAGATGCCGGCACTCCAGCCGGGAAAGCCACCGGCCGGGACCAGCCGCAGCCAGACGGCGAAGACATAGATCAGCATCAGTGCGAACCAGAAATTGGGCACGGCGACGCCAAGCTGTGCGGCGCCCATCGAAATCGTGTCACCGGCGCGTCCACGCCGGCTGGCGGAAAACAGGCCAACGGGAATCGCGATGATGGTGGAGAGCGCAAGCGCAATCAGCGCCAGCGGCAGCGAGACGGCAAGCCGCTCGCGCACCAGGTCGATGACCGGCACCGAATAGGTGTAGGAGCGGCCGAAATCGAGGCTGAGCAGGCCGCCGGCCCATTGCAGGTAGCGCAAGGCCAGCGGGGCGTTGAGGCCCATCTGGTTGCGCAGCAGCTCGACCTGATCGGCACTGGCGTTCAGGCCCAGCATTAGCCGCGCCGGATCGCCGGGCAGGATCTCCAGGACGGCGAACACCACCATGGAAGCCAGCACCAGCGTGGCGAGCGCGACGGCGAAGCGTTTTAGGAGGTAGGCGGTCATGGAAGGTGGGGGATCACTCGCTCCACT
>NZ_RZOM01001725.1:0-671 GCF_003999175.1 Mesorhizobium sp. M7A.F.Ca.ET.027.03.2.1
CGTAGGATGCGGCCCCTGGCCGGAACGCCGCCATCATGCCGGCGGCACCCGTGGTGGCGGCGCGGACGCCGGCATCGGCCAGTGCCTGTCGAATTGCACCGACGATCAATCCGCGCACAAGGCCGGGATCGCGGAAGCGCACATCGGCCTTGGCTGGATGGACATTGACGTCGACGATGGCCGGGTCGAGCGTCAGGAACAGCACCGTCACCGCATGGCGGTCACGCGGCAGGACGTCGGCATAGGCACCGCGTATGGCGCCGGCGATCAGCTTGTCGCGCACCGGGCGGCCGTTCACATACGCATATTGCTGCAGCGCGTTGCCGCGGGTGAAGGAGGGGATCGACACGTGGCCGGTCAGATGCACGCCTTCGCGCATCGCATCGATGGCAATCGAATTGTCGGGAAAGTCGGTGCCCATCACCTGGGCGACACGGCGCAGGCTGCCTTCCGCGCTGTCATCCGCCGCCGGCAATTCCAGCGTAGAGCGGTCCGAGCCGGCCAGCGTGAAGCGCACGGCGGGGAAGGCGATGGCGATGCGCTTGACCACATCGCTGGTGGCCGAGCTTTCGGCGCGCTCGCCCTTCATGAACTTCAATCGGGCCGGCGTTGCGAAGAACAGGTCGCGCACCTCGACCGTGGTGCCGCGATTGGCCGCCGCCGGCCTGACA
>NZ_RZOM01001726.1:0-671 GCF_003999175.1 Mesorhizobium sp. M7A.F.Ca.ET.027.03.2.1
CTCACGGCTATCTGGGCTTCTCGGAATTCGACGGCACGCCCCGCGCGGGCTTTTGCCTGATGGGCGCCTGCCAGGACTGTTCCTTATGGCTTGCAGACGGTCGACGCATCCGTGCGTGCATGACGACGGTTGAGTCAGGCATGACTGTCGCAAGTCGCCCTCCCCTTCGACATGAACAATGAAAATCGACGTCAACCATCTTCCCCCAGTAATCGTCGGCGCCGGCCCCGCCGGCCTGGCTGCCGCTGGCACGTTCCTGCAAGCAGGGGTCGCTCCACTGATCCTGGACGAAGCAGATGCAGCCGGCGGTCAAGGGACGCGGCGCTTGGGGCCCCTTGCGGAACCTCGAATGAACGCTTTGTTCGGCACGCGCTATGCGGCCCGCGTGAGAGATCGTGAGACCGTCGAGGACGCCATCCTCGCGCAGAGCAACTATCGACCGCTAACGACGATCTGGGGCGTCTATGATAAGAGGCTCGAAGTCTTCGCCGGCGACAGATTATCCAACATACCCTTTCAACATCTCCTGCTTTGCACCGGCGCAACAGATCGCATTCTGCCGGTTGCGGGTTGGACGCTGCCAGGCGTTTATACACTGGGGGGCGCGCAGGTTGCGCTCAAGAAACATGGAACCTTCATTGGCAGGAAGATCGTCTTTGCCGGAAGTTCGC
>NZ_RZOM01001727.1:0-667 GCF_003999175.1 Mesorhizobium sp. M7A.F.Ca.ET.027.03.2.1
CTCATCGACGTCGCTGGTTTCGGGCCGCGGCTCGTCCTCGGACCGAACGAAACCGGCGTCGACCTGGAGCTTGCCGTTCGCGGCAAGCGTAACGAACGCACCGGCAATCACCTTCTGGGCGGGATCGTAGCTTTGAGGACGATCATCGATCGCATCGAGCTCGGCACCCAGCTGGTCGAGCTTCGCCTCGATTGCTTCGTCGGCATCCTCGGCCTTGGCATAGTCCGCATCCAGCTTGTCGTATTCGGCCTTCAGCGCGTCGTACCGTTCGATCTCCTCGGCGCTGAGCTCCTGCGCCTCGGCGTAGATGCGCCGCATGCCGGAGGTGTGGCCATAGGGAAAGCTGATCGCCGCCTCCACCCATTTCCAGCCTTCGGCGCGGATCGCCTCGGCATCCCCCTTCAGCCTGTCAAAGACAAGCTGCTCTAGGAGTGCGGCATCCTGGAACCAGCCGCCGGAATCCTGCTCGAACAGATCGCGAAGGATGACGCCTCCAGCCGCTTCATAGGCTTCGGCACCGACATAGACGGCCCGGCGATCATCAGCTCGGACCGTCGTTTCGGTCAGCAGGCGCCTGATGTAATAGGGTTCCTGCGTGTGCGAGCTGGCAATCCGCTCCCAGACCTGTTCCTGGCGCGCGTGATCGTCCGAGATCGAAAACCTGTCT
>NZ_RZOM01001728.1:0-666 GCF_003999175.1 Mesorhizobium sp. M7A.F.Ca.ET.027.03.2.1
CGACCAGTGCCGCGCGAGCCGCCGGATCGCCAGGCGGCGCCGGCTCGGTCGTTTCCAGCACCGTCATCAGGTCGTCGGCGTCGAGCGGGTTCAATCGCACCACCTGACAGCGCGACCGGATTGTCGGCAGCAGGCTGCCCGGCGCGTGGACAATCAGGATGAACAGCGTCCGTGCCGGCGGCTCTTCAAGATTTTTCAGCAACGCATTGGCCGCATTGGTGTTCATGTCGTCGGCGGGGTCGACGATGACGACCCGATAGCTGCCGTCGTGCGAGGTCAGCGACAGGAAGCGGCTGACCTTGCGTATCTCATCCACGGTGACGACTGTCTTGAAACTCTTGGTCTTGTCGTTCAGCGGCCGGGTCAGATGCAGCACGGAAGGATGCGCCCCGGTGGCGATCTGGCGAAACAGCGACGAAGCCGGATCGGGAGCGGCAAGGCTTTCCGGCGCCTGCGCAAAATCGGGGTGCTTCAACAGATGATGCGCAAGATGGAAGGCCAGTGTCGCCTTGCCGATGCCGATCGGTCCGGAGAAGATCAGCGCATGAGGCAGCTTGCCCGCCCGATAGGCAGCGGTGAGCACGCCCGCAGCCTGGCTGTGCCCAACCAGAAGGGGCGTTTCGGCGGGCTCCGGCACGCCGTCCAGCGTGTCGTGCTGCTCGGGTG
>NZ_RZOM01001729.1:0-665 GCF_003999175.1 Mesorhizobium sp. M7A.F.Ca.ET.027.03.2.1
ACACAGAACCATCCCTTCGACGATGGCGGTGGTGTCGGTCTCCATGATGGAGGGCCACTCGGTATTCTGCAGACCTAGGCCGTGACCAATTCGCCCGACCTTGCTCTCGGTCGTTCCCATGACCTGCGACATTGCCCGCCAGATATCCGAGACATTGTTGCCCGGCAAAGCCGTTGCCATGCCAGCCTCGGTTGCTTCATAGGCCCGCGCATAGGCAGCAGTGGTCGCTTTGGATGCCTCTGAAACTGCGTAAACCCGATCGAAATCGCACCAATAGCCGTCGAAAGTCGCACCTATGTCGATGAAAATTACGTCACCTTGTTGGATCAGCCGATCGCCGAGAGCGCCGATCACCTCGCCGTAACCTCCAGCACCCGACAAGATTTGAACATCATGGACCTGATCTGCTCCACGCTGCAAAAGATCGATCTTGATCTGACGCGCAATTTCGCGTTCCGGGACGCCGATGATGTCCGCCGTGACGACCGCTTCGAAACTGTCCGAAGCGATCGACCCAATATAGGCCATCTTGGCGATTTCGGCCTCGGATTTTGCAATGCGCAGTGTGCGAACGAGAGAGGTCGCGTCAATGAATTCAATGCCGCCGATTTCCAACTTCAGCCGATCAAAGTCGCGACCCGGCATGTGGACATGCGTCTCGGGAC
>NZ_RZOM01000172.1:0-7812 GCF_003999175.1 Mesorhizobium sp. M7A.F.Ca.ET.027.03.2.1
GAATTGGCATTGTCACTACCGCCATCAACCTGATCGGCGTTGACGCGCGGGCGGCGCGGCCGCCTCGGACGACGGGCAGCACCGCTTTCGGCGGCCGCCTCGTTGAGTTCGGCCTGGGCCGCAAGGCCTGCCGGCGAAAGATTCTCGAACGACGGAGCCGGTTCGGCCGCAGCAACGGATTCGGTCGGCGCGGCGGCTTCGGCCTCGCTCGGAGCCTCGTTGCGCTGGGGCTGGCCAGCTTGCTCGGCGGACGATGCATAGTCGCGCTGGCCGTTCTGGCCGTAACCGCCATTGGGGCGACGATCGCGATGGCGCCCGCCATTGTTGTCGCGGCCACCATTGTTGCGCCCGCCATTATTATCACGGGCCTCGCGGCCACCTTCCCGGTTGAGCGCAACCTCGGCCGGCGTCCCTTCGATGACCGGCTGCGGGCCGGCGCCATGGTTGATCACCGGGATCTGGGCATCGGAAACAGTGTTGCTGTTGTTGCCGCCATTGTCGAAATCGTCCCGGTCCTCGTCGCCGTCATCGTCGAAATCATCACGATTCTGCTGCGCGTTCTGGATCGGCATCTGCGCCTGTGCGGCCGCGATGATGCGATTGTAGTGCTCGGCGTGCTGGAGATAGTTCTCCGCCATGACCCGGTCGCCGGAGCTGTGAGAATCGCGGGCAAGGGTGGCGTACTTTTCGGCGATCTGCTGAGCCGAACCGCGGATCTTCACATCCGGGCCATTGCTCTCGTAGTTGCGCGTCAGGGGATTAGGCCCCTTGCGGTTGTTGTTGTTATTGTTGTTGTTATTGTTACCACCGCCGCCGCCATTATTATTGCGACCGCGCATGCGCCTGTTCTGCTGTTGTGGCCTCATCAAACTCTCTTCATTTTGAAATTTTCGAAAAACTCTTCACGAACGGAGGCGCTCATGCAGCCAGCCGTTTCGTCTCTTCACCGGCGTTCGCCCGCATCGATTGCGTTGGCGCCACGTGTCATCCTGTTCCGGTTACATCACTTGCCGGACGATTCCCGCACGAAGCTTGGGCATCGTTTGCGCAAGAAGGCAGCTATTTCCAAGGAAAACCGAATCGCTAAGAGCACTGCCTGCTTCGTCTCATCCGGTTAAGGCGACCCTAGCCGCATTCCCCGGCATTGCCAAGCGCTTTTTTGCACTGCGTCAAGGCTTTATCCTTTCAAAGACAATAACCCTGTCGTTTCCGCCGAGGTCGCGAAAAACACCGCCCGGCATGTAGCCAGCTGCAGCGAATATCTCGCAGACCTCATCGCTTTGCGTATGGCCGATCTCGACCGCAATCCTGCCTTCAGCTTCCAAAAACCTTGCCGCTTGCGCAGCGATGGTTCTGTAGGGGTTCAGACCGTCCGCGCCGCCATCCAGGGCCAGGCGCGGGTCGAAATTGCGGACTTCGTCCTGCAGATTTCCAATGTCTTCCGTGGTTATATAGGGAGGGTTTGCGGCGATTACATGGTACCGGCCGAAAACTTTTTCGAACCAGTCCGACTGCAGCGCCGTGAACCGGTCTGCAAGACCCAGTTTCCCGGCATTACTGGCCGCCGTCGCCAGCGCACCTGCGGACAGATCGACGCCGGTTGCGCTAGCCGTCGGTACGACGCTGAGCAGCGCCAGCGCAATGGCGCCGGTGCCGGTGCCAAGATCGAGGATGCGGCACCCGCCTTCCCGCGCCGCAACTGCCTTGACGAAGGGCAATATCGCCTCGACCAGCGTTTCGGTATCCGGCCGCGGCTCCAGCGTTTCCGGCGACAGCGACAGGCGCAAACCGTAGAATTCACGATAGCCGAGGATGCGATGCACCGGTTCGCCGCCAGCGCGGCGTCTCAGGGCGGCATCGATTTCGGCAACAATGCCGGCGCCGAGCCTGCGTTCAGGGTCCGCAATGGCTTGCGTGCGCGTCGTGCCCGAAAAATGCTCGACGATCAGCCGCGCATCGAGCGCCGGGTCGTCGACAGTGGTGCCAAGCCGGGCCCGCGCTTCCCGCAGCAGCGGGCCGAGTGCGTCGGGCAGGTCAGTCATCGATGCCGATGTCGGCGAGCAATTTCGACTGGTGATCGGCAATCAGCGCGTTGATGATCTCGTCGAGTTCGCCCATCATCACCCGGTCGAGCTTGTAGAGCGTCAAATTGATGCGATGGTCGGTGACGCGGCCTTGCGGGAAATTATAGGTGCGGATGCGCTCCGAGCGGTCACCGGAACCGACCTGCGACTTGCGCGATTCGGAACGCTCCTCGTCGGCCTTGCCGCGCTCCAGATCATAGAGCCGGGCACGCAGGATCTGCATGGCCTTGGCGCGGTTCTGATGCTGCGATTTCTCCGCCTGCACGACCATGATGCCAGTCGGCAGATGAGTGATGCGGACGGCCGAATCGGTGGTGTTGACGTGCTGGCCGCCCGAACCCGAGGCGCGCATCGTGTCGATGCGGATGTCTTCGGCCCTGATGTCGATGTCGACCTCTTCGGCTTCGGGCAGCACCGCGACGGTTGCGGCCGAGGTGTGAATGCGCCCGCTGGCCTCCGTTGCCGGCACACGCTGCACGCGGTGCACGCCGGATTCGAATTTCAGATGCGCAAAGACGCCCTTGCCCGACACCGTGGCGATGATTTCCTTGAAGCCGCCGGCGTCGCCATCGCTGGCCGAGGCGGTTTCGAAACGCCAGCCGCGTTCGGCGGCGTAGCGCTCATACATGCGAAACAGGTCGCCGGCGAACAGCGCGGCCTCGTCACCGCCGGTGCCGGCGCGGATTTCGAGAATGGCGTTCTTGTCGTCGGCGGCATCCCTGGGCAACAGCAGGATCTGGATATCCTTCTGCAACGCCTCGATGCGCTCCTCGATCTCCGGCAGCTCGGCCTCGGCGAGCGCCCGCATCTCGGCATCGGTGCCCTTGTCGGCAAGCATGGCTTCCAGATCGGCCTGTTCACGCTCGGCCAGGCGCAATGCCCTGACCTTGGCGACCATATCCTGGATTTCGGCATATTCGGACGCCATGCGCACATAGGCATCCGGCGCCGGACCAGCCGACATCTGCGCTTCGAGCATCTCGAAACGCTTGACGACTTGATCCATACGATCGCGGGGCAAATTGACCATGATGAGGCTGCTACAATGGGATCGAACGGTCGTCGGCAAAGGCCTGCAGCAGCGCCCGCATCGGCAAGCCCTGTGCCGGAGCCATCAGATTGTCGTCGAAAAACGCCTTCAACTCGTCCAGCGGCAGTTCCGTCAGCATCGCCTTGACCGGACCGATCGAGGCCGGCGACATCGAGATCGAACGGAAACCGAGGCCGATCAGCGCCATCGCCGAGATCGGCTTGCCGGCGAGTTCGCCGCACAGCGTCACCGGCGTATTGTTGCGGACGCCGGCATCGGCGATCTGCTTGAGCACACGCAGGAACGGCGCCGACAGCGTGTCGAAGCGGTTTGCCAATTGCGTGTTGCCACGGTCGACGGCCATGACGAACTGGAACAGGTCGTTCGAACCGACCGAGACGAAATCGACCGCCTTCATCAATTCATCGAGCTGGAACAATAGCGACGGAACTTCCAACATCGCCCCCAGCTTCAGGCTGGTCGGCAAATGATGGGCAAAGCGCGAGAGATGCCGCACCTCGCGGTCGATGATCTCGCGTGCCTGGGCGATCTCGCCCAGCTCGGTCACCATCGGCAGCATCAGCTTCAATTCGCGGCCGCCGCTGGCCTTGAGCAAAGCGCGGATCTGGGTGCGCAACAACCCCGGCCGGTCAAGCGTCAGCCGGATCGCCCGCCAGCCAAGCGCCGGGTTCTCTTCCTGGATCGCACCCTTGAAATAGGGCAGCACCTTGTCGCCGCCAATGTCGATGGTGCGGAAAGTGACCGGCTTGCCGCGCGCCGCTTCGAGCACGTCGCGGTACAGCTTTTCCTGGGCTTCGGCCCGGGGAAATGTCGAGGCGACCATGAATTGAAGTTCGGTGCGGAACAGGCCGATACCGGCCGCGCCCGCTTCGGCAAGCTGCGGCAGGTCGACGGCGAGACCGGCATTCATCAACAGGTCGACCTGGACACCGTCCCTGGTCGTCGACGGCTTCTTGCGCAGCTCGCGGTAGACCTCTTGCCGGCGCGCCCTGAAGCGCACCTTTTCGGCGTAGGCGGCCTCGAGATCGGGCTGCGGCCGCAAATGGATCACGCCCTCTTCGCCGTCGACGATGATGGCATCGCCGTTTTCCGCCATGGAAACGGCGCCCTTCATCTGCCCGGCGACGGGAATGCCCATGGCACGCGCGACTATGACGACGTGACTGGTCGCGGCACCATCCTCGAGCACCAGCCCGCGCATCTTGTCGCGGGGATAATCGAGCAGCTCGGCGGCCCCCATCGAACGTGCAACGATGATGGCATCCTTCGGCAGCGATGCGGCGACATCTTCCGGCCCGCGCCCCATCAGCTGGCGCAGCAGGCGGTTGGCGAGGTCGTCGAAATCGCTCATCCGCTCGCGCAGATAGGGATCGGTCATGTGCAGCATGCGGGCGCGCATGTCGCTCTGCACCTTTTCCACCGCCGCTTCGGCCGTCAGGCCGTTGCGGATGGCCTCTTCCAGCCGCCGCACCCAGCCGCGATCGTTGGCGAACATGCGATAGGCTTCCAACACCTGGCGATGCTCGCCTTCGAAGGCGACGTCGCGGCGTTCCAGCATGTCGTCGATGGACAGCCTGAGCGAGCTGAGTGAGGTTTCGAGCCGGCGGACCTCTTCCTCGCTGTCTTCGTTGAACAGATTGGTGACGACGATGCGCGGCTCGTGCAGCACGACGTGGCCGAGCCCGACGCCTTCATTGAAGGACAGGCCGGTGAAGCTGACAGGACGGCGCAGATCGAGTTCAAGGCCGGGCCGGGTCAGCCGCGCCAGATCGCCGGTGGCGATCATCTCGGCGATCACCATTGCCGTGGTTTCCAGCGCTTCGACCTCGTCGTCGCGGTAATGGCGCATGGTCTTGTTCTGCACCACAAGCACGCCCAGCGTGCGCCCTGCCCGCAGCACCGGCACGCCGAGGAACGAGTTGTAGATCTCTTCCCCGGTCTCCGGCAGATAGGCGAAGGCAGGGTGTTCCTGCGCATTGGACAGGTTGAGCGGCCGCGCGCTGGCGGCGATCGTGCCGACCAGGCCTTGGCCCAGCCGCAACTGCGCCAAATGGACGGCGTTCGGGTTCAGACCTTCGGTGGCGTAGAGTTCGAGCACCGAATCGGCGCGCAGCACATAGAGCGAGCAGACTTCCGCGACCATGTTGGAGGCGATGTCGCGCACAATCCGGTCAAGCCGCTCCTGCGGCTCCAGCGGCTCCTGCATGAGCTCGCGGAGCCGTTTGAGCAAAACGCGCGGGCCACTGGCCTGATCACGCATCGCGGCTTCTTCTCCAATGGGCATTCTGCCCGCCGCAGTTTCCACCGCGACCGGCGCACACGCAACAACTCAAATCGTTCTCGCTACTGCTTATCCAGACCGTAGACGGAATGCAAAGTACGAACCGCAAGTTCCGTATACGGACCGTCGATCAGGATCGAAATCTTGATCTCGGAGGTCGTGATGGCGCGGATGTTGATCGATTTGTCGGCCAGCGCCTTGAAAGCGGTGGCGGCGACGCCGGCATGGCTCCTCATGCCGATGCCGATGACCGAAACCTTCGACATGCCGGCTTCCGACTGCACGACATCGTAGCCGATCGAAGCCTTGAGGCGTTCAAGCACGGCCAGCGCCTTGTCGACATCGCCCGACGGCACGGTGAAGGTCATGTCGGTGAACTTGCCGTCCTCGGAAATGTTCTGGACGATCATGTCGACATTGATGTTGGCCTCGGCCAGCGGCCCGAAGATGCCGGCGGCAACGCCCGGCCGGTCGCCGACCCGGCGCAGCGAAATCTGCGCTTCATCCTTGGCGTAGGCAATTCCGGTGACGACCTGCTGTTCCACGATCTCTTCCTCGTCGCAAATGAGCGTTCCGGGCGGATTGAGCAAATCCCCCATTCCGGGCGCGTCGGGATCGTCGAAGGACGACCGCACGAAGGTACGCACCCTGTGCACCATGGCAAGCTCGACCGAACGCACCTGCAGAACCTTGGCGCCGAGCGAGGCCATTTCAAGCATTTCCTCGAACGATATCTTGGCCAGCCGCCGCGCCTTGGGCTCGATGCGCGGATCGGTGGTGTAGACCCCGTCGACGTCGGTATAGATGTCGCAGCGATCAGCCTTGACCGCCGCGGCTATGGCGACAGCACTGGTATCGGAGCCGCCGCGGCCGAGCGTGGCGATACGATTGTCCGGGCCGATGCCCTGGAACCCGGCGATCACCGCCACCTGGCCCTCGCCGAAGCGCTTGATCAGGAACGCGCCGTCGATGTCGAGGATGCGCGCCGCTCCATGCGCATTGTCGGTCTTGATCGGGATCTGCCAGCCCTGCCAGGAGCGGGCATGCACGCCCATGTTCTGCAAGGTGATGGCCAGAAGGCCGGCCGTGACCTGCTCGCCGGAAGCGACGACCGCGTCATATTCGCGTGCGTCATGCATCGGCGAGGCCTCACGCGTCCACCCGACCAGTTCATTGGTTTTCCCGGCCATCGCCGAAACGACCACCGCCACCTCATGGCCGGCGTCGACCTCGCGTTTGACGTGACGCGCCACGTTGCGGATGCGGGCGATGTCGGCGACCGAGGTTCCGCCGAATTTCATCACGATGCGCGCCATGGGAGCGAAATGCCTTTGCCTGAAGCCGGATCCCGGCCAAAAGCCGGAATCCCGAAAAGCGGAAGGCCGGCTGACGCCGGCCGCTGAATGCGCGGCCTCCTTAGCCAAATGATGAAGGTTTCGCAAGGCTGGCGGCCGATTGCCGGCGCCAGAAGCCGGCATATTGCCTTCCGCCCCGCCGCCGCCTACGAAATGCAGCCTGCGGGGAATTCTTTTGGTTCGGCATAACAGATGATGATTGCTCGTCTTCGACGTGCCATGCGATGGCAATCGCTCCCGCTTGTCGCCGGCTTCGCCGTGCTGGCGCTGATTGTCGGCAGCCGCGCCATGCTGGTCGAGGAACAGCGGGCCAACCGCGCCGCCGCGCGCGAGGCAATCGAATATCAGCAATTGCTTTCGGGTCTGCTTTCTCTGGCGCAGGAAGCCGAGAGCGGCCAGCGGGGCTACCTGCTGACCGGCGAGAAATCCTATCTCGAACCCTATCGGAGCGCTGTCGGCGCCATTCCGGGCCAACTTGCCCACATCGACAGCTTGACCGCCCCCGACGACCAGCTCGTCCAGCCGATCAACCATATCAAGGACGCGCTTTCGCAAAAGCAGGCTGAACTGGCCGAGACGATTGCCCTGTACGACCAGGGCAATGCGACGAAAGCGCTGGATCTGATTCGCAGCGGCCAGGGCAAGGCCGTGATGGACGAAATCCGGACCAGCATGGATACGGTCCGACGCATCAGCGCCGCAGCCGTCGCCGCGCGCGACGCGCATACCGACCAGGTCGAGGCCTGGCTACGCATCGGTTCGCTGGCGGCGCTGCTGGCGATCTTCCTGCTTGCCGGCTACGCGATCAGGGAATCGCGCCGCCGCTTCCGTGAGGTGGCCGTCGCCCAGGATGAGTTGGTGCGCAAGAACGTCGCCCTCGGTAAGGAGATCGAGACTCGCGAAAAGGCCGAATCCCAGATCCGCCAGATGCACAAGATGGAGGCGGTCGGCCAGCTTACAGGCGGCATCGCCCACGACTTCAACAACATGCTGGCGGTGATCATCAGCGCCATGAACCTCGCCCAGCGCAAGCTGGCGCGC
>NZ_RZOM01001730.1:0-664 GCF_003999175.1 Mesorhizobium sp. M7A.F.Ca.ET.027.03.2.1
GTGCAGCAGGCCGGTCAGCCCGTCACGGCCGACATGTTCGACCAGCGCCTCGTAGCGTTCGCGATAGGTCAGCGTATCGAAGATATCGGTCAATCCGCGCGGCGCAGTGACCTGGCGCTCCTCAAACCATTTGAGATAGGCAACGAGCATGGTGCTGAAGGTCACCGCCGCCGCCATCTTGGCGAACCAGCCGCCGAAAAAGACGGCTATCGGCGCGCCGGCAACGAAATGCAGAGCGGTGAAAAAACCGGCCTGGTCGAAGGTCAGCACGCAAGCGACCGAAATCAGGATGCGCGCGAACGGCGCCTTGCGAAGATACCGACCAAGCTTTTCGTAGAGCAGGATGATCAGGATGGCATCGACGAACAGCAGCGTCGTGCCCCACACCATCAGCCAACCCATCTGGTCGATGAAGCCGATGTCTGGAAGCCTGCCGTCGGGAAGTGCCGCGATGGTGTGCAGGCGCAGCAGCAGCACCAGCCCGATCATCAGCGCATTGCCGAGCAGCAGGCCGTAGATCGGCTGACGCACGGTTGCAGCGTCCTCCTTCATATAGAGCAGCAAAAGCATGACCAGCTTGCCGGAAAACAGCACCGCCGAGCCAGGCGAGACCATGCCGAACGGCAGAGCGACGTAAAAGACGCTGGCGAGATAGGTCTCGAGG
>NZ_RZOM01001731.1:0-663 GCF_003999175.1 Mesorhizobium sp. M7A.F.Ca.ET.027.03.2.1
CTGCAAGCGTGCTTGCTCGGCCATTTCCAGACAAAATTCAGCCCGCTCGTTTAGAATTCTCACTGCGGCCCTCATAACCCGCTCCATCTCGTCGAATTGGGCCGAGGCCAGGACCTCCCCGGTATAGCTGTGACCTATATGGCAGTCGAACTTGATGATCGTACCATTCTCGGATTTGTGGAGCGCGCCACCGCATTCCGGGCAGGTCAGCGCCAGCGGGCGATCGAATTTTTCGCCGTCGATGGTCGGAGAATCCCCCTCGGCCTCAGGTTGAGAGGACTTGTTCGGCATAGCCGCTTCCTTTCCTTCCTTTCCGTTGACCAGTTCAACAAGCAATCGGGGCATGCGGGAGAGCGCCACGCGGTAGTCCAGCGCCACGTGAGCGGCAGCACTGCCCGGCATTTCCGGATACGCCGCATCGTCGGGATCCTGGACAATCGCAATGCCGCCGCGACGCTTTATTTCCGCGAGTCCCAGCGACCCGTCATTCAGATAGCCGGTCAGGATCACGCCGATCGCGTTTGGACCATAGGCCTCGGCCACGCTACGAAACAAGGGGTCGATTGCCGGGCGCGCCCAGTTCTCCTTCGGGGTTCTCAACAGACGCAGCTTACCATGTGAGACAATCATGTGGTGATCGGGCGGCGCGACATAGATTTGGCC
>NZ_RZOM01001732.1:0-663 GCF_003999175.1 Mesorhizobium sp. M7A.F.Ca.ET.027.03.2.1
AGGGCGCACCGCCGAAGGTCACCGGCGCGCTTGGCCCGGTGAACCAGGAAAAGATCGCCGTATAGAGCAGCGGCGTGATGATCGAGGTGATCGAGAAGATCGAGGTCATCGCGCCCTGCAACTCGCCCTGCGCCGAAGGCGGCACCTTGGCGGCGGCGAGGCTCCTCAGCGGCGGATCGGCCAGTGCTTCCAGACAGCCGACGACGATCACCGCATAGATCATCCAGCCTTGCGACGCGAAGGCATAGCCGAAAGCGCTGGCTGCCGTGAATGTCAGGCCGATGACCGCCGTCTTCCACTCGCCAAGCCTCGGGATCACGCGCGGCAGCACCGTCGCCATGACGATCGCACCGCACAGGCCGAAGGCGCCGAGCGAGAAGCCGATCTGCTGCTCGCTCCAGCCATAGCGGTAGCTGGAGACGAACGACCAGACCGCCGGATACATCATGTGTCCGAGCGTCATCAGGAAGAAGACAAGCCCGATCCAGCCGATGCCTTGATATTGGCGCATCTGCAGCAGCGTGCCGACCGGGTTGGCGCGTTTCCACTCGAAGCGGCGGCGATGCTTGTCATCGAGCGTTTCCGGGAGGAAAAACAACGCAATGAGGAAATTCACGAAGGCGAGCCCGGCGGCGAAATAGAATGGCACGCGCGGCCCGAACG
>NZ_RZOM01001733.1:0-663 GCF_003999175.1 Mesorhizobium sp. M7A.F.Ca.ET.027.03.2.1
CCATGTCCATCGTGGCGTGGTTGACGCCGATGGCGATGGCGTCGCCATGGACGAACTTGCCTTCCGAAAACGCCGAGATCGTCGTCGTGCCGCCGCCCATGTCGATGCAGGCCGCGCCCATTTCCAGCTCGTCGTCGACCAAGGCCGCCAGGCCGCTGGCATAGGGCGTCGCCACCATGCGCTCGACCGACAGATGCGAACGGTTGATGGAAAGCTCCAGATTGCGCATCGGCGCGGCGTCGCCGGTCAGCACATGCATGTCGACGCCGAGGGCGTCGCCGACCATGCCGCGCGGATCGCGCACGCCGCGTTCGGCATCCAGCGAGAAACCGACGGGAAGCGAATGGATCACCTCGCGCTCGGCCTTCAGCGCCTGCTTGGCGCCGGCGCCGAGAACGCGCTTGATGTCGGCCTCGTCGGCCTCGTGGCCGCCTAGATTGATGGTGGCGGAGAAGGCTTCGCTCTTCAGCCGGCCGGCGGTCATGTTGACGATCAGCGAATCGACCGTCAGCCCGGCCATGCGCTCGGCCGCGTCGACGGAAAGGCGGATGGCATGTTCCGCCCTATCGAGGTCAACCACGACACCCGACTTCACGCCTTGCGACTTCTGATGGCCGATGCCGATCACCTGGATCCGGTGCGAGCGGCCGCGCAGCAGCTTGC
>NZ_RZOM01001734.1:0-662 GCF_003999175.1 Mesorhizobium sp. M7A.F.Ca.ET.027.03.2.1
CCTTGGTGTCTTCGATGTGGATCTCGACAGGCCGGCCGAGAATGCCGCCCGCCGCATTGATCTCCTCGGCGGCAAGTTCGAGACCGTTCTTGAACTCGATGCCGTCGGCGGCGGCAATACCGGACATCGGCAGGGCCGAGCCGACCGGAATGGGCTTGGTGTCCTGGGCGATCGCCGCAGTGTTCATATCGGCAAGAAGCGCGGCACCGGCCGCACCCGCGCCGACCACGCCCTGCAGCATTGCACGTCTGTTCATCATGGCAAAGTTCCCCTTTTTTGGCGTTGGTTAGAGTCTTTTCTTCATGCGAAATCTTTCACACCAGATCTTTCTGGCGAAACGCGTGGGTCATGGGCACGAAAGCGGCTTCCAGGTCGGCTGCCGCCGAAAGCACGCGGGCATCGTCGCCGCGCGCGCCGATAATCTGGAAGCCGACGGGCAGGCTCGCCTCGGTCATGCCGCAAGGGATGACGCAGGCGGGTTGCTGGCTGAGATTGATGGGGTAGCTGAACGCTGCCCATTCGATCCATCGCGAGAGGCCGCTGCCCAGAGGCACTTCAAGGCCAACGTCGAAGGCTGGAATCGATGACCCCGGCGAAACGATGAAATCATAGTCGTCCAGCAGCCGGTCCATGGCGGCGCCGAATTCGGCGCGCTCCAACTG
>NZ_RZOM01001735.1:0-661 GCF_003999175.1 Mesorhizobium sp. M7A.F.Ca.ET.027.03.2.1
GGCAAGATGGGATTGCCGTAAACGCCGCGTGAGCCGATCTGGCGCATCAGATACATGCCCATCGCATAGCCGCCGAGCGCGAAGAAGGCGCCGTGGCCAAGCGAAAGGATGCCGCAATAGCCCCAGACAAGATCGAGGGCCAAGGCGAGCAGCGCATAGCAGAGATATTTGCCGGTCAGCGCGACAATGTAGGATGGGATGTAGAAGGCGCTGGTAGGAGACACCGCAAGGTTGAGCAGCGGCACGATAACGGCCACCGCCAGCAGGATGAAGATCGTGATGGCGATGCGGCGGTCCGCGCCGGCGGCAAAGAAGCGTCCCGTGATCATGCTTCCACCGCCCTGCCCTTGAGCGCGAACAGGCCGCGCGGGCGCTTCTGGATGAACAGGATGATCAGCACCAGCACGACGATCTTGCCGAGCACCGCGCCCGCATAGGGCTCGAGGAACTTGTTGACGATGCCGAGCGAGAAGGCGCCGACCAGCGTGCCCCACAGATTGCCGACGCCGCCGAAGACGACGACCATGAAACTGTCGATGATGTAGCCGCGACCGAGATTGGGCGAGACGTTGTCGATCTGGCTGAGCGCGACACCGGCAATGCCTGCAATGCCGGAGCCGAGCGCGAAAGTCAGCGCGTCTACCCATGGCGTCCTGATGCC
>NZ_RZOM01001736.1:0-661 GCF_003999175.1 Mesorhizobium sp. M7A.F.Ca.ET.027.03.2.1
TGCGTGCCCGCCTCCGCATTGGCCGCCTCGGTGGCGTAGTATCGCAGAAAGTCGACGGCCTCGCGCACTTCGGCGACGCCGTCGGCCAGCGATTTGCCGGCCTCGCGGGTGGCGAGTGCAAAGAACTCGACCGCATTCGCCTCATAGAGATCGGCGGCACGGTTGAGGATGGCAGCGCGCTCGGAGACAGGACGTTTTGCCCAGGCCGGCTGCGCTTCCACCGCAAAGCGCACGGCGGTCGCCACTTGCTTGGCAGCGGCTTCGCTGACCGTGCCGACCACTTCCGTGGGCTTTGCCGGGTTGACTATGGGACGCTGCTTGCCGTAGCCGGCGGCCCGCGTGATCGGCTTGGCATGCCAGCGGTCCGGCCCGGCGAAGGCCGCCCTGGCCTTGTCGATCGCCGCCAGCGTCACCGTGTCGGTGATGTCGAATCCTTTCGAGTTGCGACGCCCGGCCCCAAAGATCTGGGAAGGCCGGGCAATCGCCGGATTGGCGGCCGGACCCTGGCTCTCGACCGTTTCGAGCGGATCGCGCGCAATGTCCTCCGGCTCGACGTCCTCGTCGGTCAGTTGGTGCACGAAGGAGGAATTGGCGCCGTTCTCCAGCAACCGGCGGACCAGATAGGCCAGCAGATCGGAATGCGCACCGACCGGTGCATAGA
>NZ_RZOM01001737.1:0-659 GCF_003999175.1 Mesorhizobium sp. M7A.F.Ca.ET.027.03.2.1
ATGTGCTGTTCCGCGGCTTCCTGAAGCCGTGGGAGACCTACACCGGCGCCAAGATCAACTGGATCGACCTGGCGCAGGCCGATTACAACGCCCGCCTGCAGCAGTCGATCGCGACCGGCACCGTCGATTTCGACATCATCGAAATGGGCGCGCCGTTCGAAGGCGATGTCTGCGGCAAGGGCCTGACGTCGGAAATGCCCGACTGGGTCAAGACCCAGATCGATTTCGACGATCTGGTCAGCTACCTGAAGCCGCCGGTCGGCACCTGGGACGGCAAGCAATACCGCGTGACCGTCGACGGCGACGCGCACAACTTCAACTACCGCACCGACGTGTTCGCCGATGCCGACCTCGCCAAGGCCTGGAAGGACGGCGGTGGTGAAGGTGAATGGGGCGTGCCGAAGACCTGGCAGCAGGTTCAGGCAGTGACCAAGTTCCTCAAGGGCAAGAAGCTCAAGGACCAGGACGTCTATGGCTATCTCGACGCGCCAAAGCCCTGGGGCGGCTTCGGCTTCTATTTCCTCGGCAGCCGCGCCACCGCTTATGCCAAGCACCCCGACGACAAGGCCTGGCTGTTCGACGCCGACACGATGAAGCCCCGCGTCAACAATCCGGCCTGGGTACGCGCCATCCAGGACGTCATCGACGCGCTGCCGTCC
>NZ_RZOM01001738.1:0-657 GCF_003999175.1 Mesorhizobium sp. M7A.F.Ca.ET.027.03.2.1
GCCGGAGGCCGCGGTGACGGCGGGTTGCTCCGAGATGGCGCCTTCGACCGGTGGCAGGCCACTGTCATCGGCGCCTTGCACCGTGGCGATCTCGGGCACCGGCTGCGCCGCGGCGGCAGGAACTGGGGCAGGCTTTTCCGCCGGAAGGGCGGTGGGCGGCGCGACGACCTCGCCGGCAATGGCCTGCGCGGCGTCGAGCAAAGCGCGGTCGCCCTCCGACAGCCGGCTGCGGTCGATCTTGCCGAGCTTGGCACGAACGTCCTCGATTGTCCCCGAGGTGACGGTGGAAAGGCTGGCATAGAGCAGGGCGCGTGGATCGTCCTGATTGGTGTTGCCGTCGCGGCCCTGTTCCGCCCGCGCCGAAGCGAAGGCCGATAGGTCATTCAGGCCGTCTATCGCGGCCCGGCGGGCGATGCGCAGATAGATCACCTTCTCGCGCTCGGGATCCATCATCGAGGTGATGTCGCCCAGCTTGTCCTGGCTGATCGACATGTGCAGCGCGATGACGCCGGAGACGAAGGAGTCGGCGAACTGGCTGGCATAGGGCGAATAGAGGTAGCGCTCGACATATTGGGTGGAAGCAAGGGCGAAGCGTGCCGCGTCGCCTTGCGCGACTGCAAGGCCGACCGAACGGCGAAGTGCCGCTTCCTCGACCAG
>NZ_RZOM01001739.1:0-656 GCF_003999175.1 Mesorhizobium sp. M7A.F.Ca.ET.027.03.2.1
GTTGTCGCCTCGCCGCGTGGTCACGGCCGGCTCTTCGGCGCCGAAATACCGCGGCAAGTAGATCTTGATCGTCGTGCCTTCGCCGGGTTCGGAATAGATGTTGACATGGCCACCCGACTGCTTGACGAAGCCGAACACCTGGCTCAACCCTAGGCCGGTGCCCTTGTTGACCGCCTTGGTGGTGAAGAAGGGTTCGAAGGCCTTGGCGATGACATCGGGGGTCATGCCCGAACCGGTATCGCTGACGGCGATCATCACATACTGGCCGGCCGCGACTTCGGCATGGGCGGCGGCGTAGCTGTCGTCGAGATGGCTGTTGGCGGTCTCGATGGTCAGCTTGCCATCATCGCCCATGGCGTCGCGGGCGTTGACGGCCAGGTTGAGAACGGCGTTCTCGATCTGGCTCGGGTCGGCATGGGTTTTCCACAAGCCTCCCGCCAGCACCGTTTCGATACGGATGGTTTCGCCGAGTGCCCGCCGGATCAGGTCGGACATCCCGGTCAGCAGACGGTTGGCGTCCACGATCTGCGGCGCCAGCGGCTGCTGGCGCGAGAAGGCGAGCAGCCGGGCCGTCAGATTGGCGGCACGGGTCGCGGCATCGATCGCCGCGTCGATGAATTGTGCGATGTCGTGCTCGCCGCGCGCCAGCTTGCGCC
>NZ_RZOM01000173.1:0-7776 GCF_003999175.1 Mesorhizobium sp. M7A.F.Ca.ET.027.03.2.1
GCCTTCTATGACTGGCAGGGCGGGCTGGTGTGGCTGCGCATGGAACAAGGCGATCCGGAAGCCGCCCTGCTGCGCGGGCTGTTGAGGAAACATGGCGGCGGCCATGCGACGCTGGTGCGTGCCGCACCTTCGCATCGCGCCGCTCTGCCGGTGTTCGAGCCGCAGCCGCCCGCACTTGCCGCACTCAGCCAGCGCCTGAAGCAGGAATTCGACCCCAAAAACATCCTCAATCCCGGCCGAATGGCTTAGGATCCAACGCGATGCAGACCAATTTTTCGCTTGCCCAGCTTGCCGATCCGCATGTCGCGGAATCGGAAAGGATCCTGCGCAAATGCGTGCATTGCGGCTTCTGCACCGCCACCTGCCCGACCTATGTGACGCTTGGCAACGAGCTCGATTCACCGCGCGGGCGCATCTACCTGATCAAGGACATGCTGGAAAATGGCCGTCCCGCCGACAAGCAGATCGTCACCCATATCGATCGATGCCTGTCGTGCCTCGCCTGCATGACCACCTGCCCGTCGGGCGTGAACTACATGCATCTGGTCGACCATGCCCGCGCCCATATCCAGGAGACCTACAAGCGGCCGCTGCTCGATCGACTGACCCGCGCCATGCTGGCCTTCGTGCTGCCTTATCCCCAGCGGTTTCGCGCCGCGCTCAAGCTGGCGAAGCTGGGCAAGCCGTTTATAGGCTTGTTCGACAAGGTTCCGGCGCTGAAGCCGCTCAGTGCGATGCTCAAGCTCGCGCCGGCCTCGATCCCGGCAGCTTCGCCGATGGGCTCGCCAGGCATCCATGCCGGGCAGGGGAGCAAAAGAGGCCGCGTCGCTATCCTCACTGGCTGCGCGCAATCGGTGCTCGATCCCGCCATCAACGACGCCACGATTTCGCTGCTGACGCGGCTCGGCGTCGAGGTCGTGGTGCCGCCGGGCGAGGGCTGCTGCGGCGCGCTGGTGCATCATATGGGGCGCGAGCAGGCCGCGCTTGCCTCGGCGAGGCAGAATGTCGATGCCTGGACGCGCGCCATCGAACAAGGCGGGCTCGATGCCATCGTCATCACTGCATCCGGCTGCGGCACGACGATCAAGGACTACGGTTTCATGCTGCGGCTGGATCCGGCCTATGCCGACAAGGCCGCGCGCGTTTCGGCGCTGGCCAAGGACATCACCGAATATCTCTCGACCTTCGATCTGCCTGAACCGGTGCGCAAGCCGGGCACGGTTGTCGCCTATCACTCGGCCTGTTCGATGCAGCACGGCCAGAAGATCACCCGCCAGCCGAAGGAACTGCTCGCCAAGGCCGGCTTCGTCGTGCGCGAGCCGCGCGAAGGGCATTTGTGCTGCGGTTCGGCCGGCACCTACAACATCCTGCAGCCCGAGATCTCGGCCAAGCTGCGCGACCGCAAGGTGAAAAACATCGAGGCGACGGGGGCTTCGATCGTCGCCACCGGCAACATCGGCTGCATCACCCAGATCGCTTCCGCCGCCAAGCTGCCGGTGGTGCACACGATCAAGCTGCTCGACTGGGCTTATGGTGGACCGATGCCGGAGGGGATCCCCGAGGCAAGGCTGGCTGCGGCTGAGTAGCGTGGCGCGCTGTCAGAGTTACGGCAAATCCCCCTCATCCGGCCGCTTCGCGGCCACCTTCTCCCCGTTGGGGAGAAGAGATTTGCGCCGGCGGTGACAGCCTCCTCTCCCCTCGGGAGAGGTCAGCCGGGCGAAGCGGAGGCTGGGTGAGGGGGCCTTTGGCGTCGCCCTGTCCTTACTCCGCCGCAAGCCTGTCGGCCGTACCGTAGGTCGCCTCATAAAGCGCACGCTGGCGGCTGAGCGCCACCATCGTGTTGCGCAGCAGGATGGCGACCGTGATCGGGCCGACGCCGCCCGGCACCGGGGTGATCCAGGAGGCGACCTCGCGCACGCTTTCGGTGTCGACGTCGCCGACGATGCGGCTGGAGCCGTCAGGCCCGATTTCGGAATTGATGCCGATGTCGATGACGGCGGCGCCCGGCTTGACCATGTCGGCCTTGATCAGCCGCGGCCTGCCGACGGCGACGAACAGCGCGTCGGCGCGCCTTGCATGCGCGGCGACCGATCGCGTCATGTGGTGGCAGACCGTCACCGTCGCGCCTTCGCTCATCAACAGGAAGGCGATCGGCTTGCCGACGATTTCCGAATGGCCGACGATGACGACTTCCAGTCCCTTGAGGTCGAGGCCGGTTTCCTTGAGCAGTTCGACCGAGGCGGCCGCCGTGCAAGGCGCGAGATCGAGCTGGTTGTAGACGATGTTGCCGATCGAGGCCGGATGCATGCCTTCGACGTCCTTCAGCGGATGCACCGCCGCCTGCAGTGTCCTGATCGGGATGTGCGCGGGCACCGGCCGCTGGATGATAATGCCGGTGACGCGCGGATCGGCATTCAGGCCGTGGATCGCAGCTTCCAGTTCGCCTGCCGTGATGGTGGCGGGAAAGCGCCGCTCCTCGAAATCGATGCCGGCGAGCTCAGCCTTGGCGCGCTGGTTGCGCACATAAACATCCACCGCATCGGGGTCGCCGACGGGGATCGAGATCAGCTTGGGCGGAAAACCCTCAGCTTTGGCGATCGCTGCGTCCTCGGCAACGGCGGCGATGATGCGCTGGGCTACCGGGCCGCCCTTGAGATAACGGCTGTCTTCGGACAGGGGCATGGGTGAACTCTTTTGTGGAACTAGCCACCGGGATAGCAAAAGAATGCGGTAAAGGCAGCACGAAAGCGAACCGCTATGCCCGTTGCGCGACGCGTCGGTGACCTTTTGCCCTCGATTTCTGCTCAAAAACGGAAAGGGCAGCGCGGTTTCCCGTGCTGCCCTTCCTGGCCGGCCGCATCCCCATACGGCCCGTCCCCCGTTATCCCTAAACTGGCCTCGAAAAGCGGACTGCTTTGCTGGCCAGGTGATTCGCAGGACCTATTATATCACCTCGACCGTGGTTCCGACATTGACCCGCTCATAAAGGTCGACGACGTCCTCGTTGCGCATGCGGATGCAGCCCGACGACACCGCGCCGCCGATCGTCCAGGGCTGGTTGGTGCCGTGGATGCGGTATTCGGTCGTGCCGAGGTAGAGCGCGCGGGCGCCAAGCGGGTTCTCCGCGCCGCCGGCAAGATAGGTCGGCAGATAGCGGCCCTTGGCGGCTTCGCGCTTGATCATCTGCGCCGGCGGGCGCCAGTCCGGCCACTCGCGCTTGTTGGTGATCTTGTGCGTACCCGACCATTCGAAGCCCGGCTTGCCGGTGCCGACGCCATAGCGCCTTGCCTTGCCGTTCTTCTCGACCAGGAAGAGGAAATTCTGCGTGGTGTCGATGACGATCGTGCCCGGCTTCTGGCCTCCGCCATAGTCGACTTCCCGCGGCAGGTAGATCGGGTTGATCTGAGGACGCGCGACCATGCGCTTGGCCGGCGGCTGCACCGCCGCAGTCTGCACCCGGTCGGGCTGCGCCGGGCGCAGGAGGCGTCTCTGTTGCTGCTGCTGCACCACCTGGCGGTTCTGGCGCACGACGCCGGGCGCCTGGCCAAGCTGCAGCACCCAGGGTGCGGAAAGGTCGGGGCTAACCATCACCGGCGGCCTGTCGGCATAGCGGTCGCCGGCGATTGACGGTGTGACGCCGGCGGCAAACACAGCCACGGCGCCGAGCACGGGAAACAGAACTGTCTTCATCGTAACGCACCTTGATCGTCTGATACAAAACGGGTGGAAACGTCCTCCCGGTTCGGCGATCATTGGCGCGCAAGCAGCAACCGAAAAATGAATCGGAATGCATAAAATGCGGCTTTGTCAGTAAACCTTTTGGTGTGGTTACCGCCGGGTTCAGGAATCTGGTAAAGCCGCAGTAAATGCCGCGCAAAAGCGCGTTAACGAACGGATTTTGGCTTATGGACAAGGAAAACACCGGCCTGCTCGCCGGTCCCGACGGTGTCGCGCGCTGCTTCTGGCACGGCAATCTGCCCGACTATCTGCACTACCACGATCATGAATGGGGCCGGCCTGTGGCCGACGACCGCAGGCTGTTCGAAAAGATCTGCCTCGAAGGCTTTCAGTCGGGCCTGTCGTGGCTGACCATCCTGCGCAAGCGGGAGAATTTTCGCGAAGCCTTCGCCAATTTCGAGTTCGACAAGGTCGCCGCCTTCACCGACAAGGATGTCGAACGCCTGCTCGGCAATGCCGGCATCATCCGCCATCGCGGCAAGATTGTCTCGACCATCAACAACGCCAAGCGCGCCCGCGAAATGGCCGACGAATTCGGCTCGCTGGCCGCCTGGTTCTGGAAGTTCGAACCCGGTAAGGACGAGCGGCCGCAAATCGTCGACCTCGCCCATCTGCGCGCCAACCCGACAACGGCCGTCTCGGTGCGGATTTCGAAGGAGCTGAAGAAACGCGGCTGGAGCTTTGTCGGCCCGACCACGGTCTACGCCTTCATGCAGGCCATGGGCCTGGTCAACGACCACCTCGAGGGCTGCGTCTGCCGCAAAGAGGTCGAGAAGCAGCGGAAGGCTTTCAGGCGGCCGAAATAGGCTCAGGTGCCGTTGGCGCTGGCCAGCACCAGGCCGGCGACGATCGCCACCACCGTGGCCACGGTCGGATAGATCACCAGCAGGCCGGTCATCAACGCGTCGCGCATGGATGGTCCCTTGCCGGTCTCGCCGGGCACTTCGAACGGGCCGGCAGCCTGGCTGATCATTTTCGGGGCGTTGATGTCGGCCGGGCGCAGGCGTGCGGGCAATTCGGCATCGCTGTCGATGGCGTGGAATCTTGCTGTGCTGGTCATTGCCGCGAACCCCTCATTTCCCGCGTTTATCTCTTGCGATTGTGTCGGCACGATGCCGTACCCGTGGCGGGATTGTTTCATTTTCGCTGCGTTTTGTTTCAGAGCTTGGCTCGGATGGTAGGCCCAAATCTTGGTCGTTCTGCGCCGCCCCTCATCGCCCTGCCGGGCACTTCTCCCCGTATAGCGACGGGGAGAAGGACGCCCTCGTCGATGGTTTCGCCAGTCGTCCAGGTTGCAAGAGAATGCCCGAGTCCGCGTTCAGCTCTCTTCTCCCCGTCACTATACGGGGAGAAGGTGCCGGCAGGCGGATGAGGGGCGGCGCTGTACTTGCAAAGCTATCGAACTGTTCCTAGCCACCTCGTAGAGAGGGTGCAAACCCTTGCTGGTCCTCGCCGCTTCGGTTAGGACACGCCCACTCGCAATATGTCATCGATAACTTAGCAAAAAAGACCCCAGCCCATGGCCGATAAATCGGAAAAGACGAAAGCGCGACTGCCGCGCGGTTTTGCCGACCGCAGCGCCGAGGACATCCGCGCAGTCGAGAAGATGATGGCGACGATCCGCTCGGTCTATGAGCTTTATGGCTTCGAACCGGCCGACCAGCCGCTGATCGAATACACCGACGCGCTCGGAAAATTCCTGCCCGACCAGGACCGGCCGAACGAAGGCGTGTTCTCCTTCCAGGATGACGACGACCAGTGGCTGTCGCTGCGCTACGACCTGACCGCGCCGACGGCCCGTTTCGTCGCCGAGAATTACGAGCGCCTGCCCAAGCCTTACCGCAGCTATCGCTCCGGCTGGGTGTTCCGCAACGAGAAGCCAGGCCCCGGCCGCTTCCGCCAGTTCATGCAGTTCGACGCCGACACGATCGGCACGCCGGGCGTGGCCGCCGACGCCGAGATGGCGATGATGATGGCCGACGTCATGGAAGCGCTCGGCATCAAGCGCGGCGACTACGTCATCCGCGTCAACAACCGCAAGGTTCTGGACGGCGTGTTGGAGGCGATCGGCCTTGGCGGTGAGGAGAATGGCGGCCGCCGGCTGACGGTCCTGCGCGCGATCGACAAGCTGGACAAGCTCGGGCCGGAAGGCGTGAAGCTTTTGCTTGGCCCGGGCCGCTGGGACGGCGGCAAGGAGGGCGAGGGCGACTTCGCCAAGGGCGCCGGGTTGAACAACGGGCAGGCCGAGGCGGTTCTTCTCGCGACCGCGAGGACTATACAGGCCGGCCAGGATTCCATGGTCAGTTCGAACGCCATCTACCAGGAAGGCGTCGGCGAACTCGCCACGATTGAAGCGCTGGTCAGGGCGGCAGGATATGGCGAGGACCGTATTGCCATGGACCGCTCCGTCGTGCGCGGCCTCGAATACTACACCGGCCCCGTCCTCGAAGCCGAGCTTCTGGCCGAAATCCCCAACGAAGACGGCCAGATCGTGCGCTTCGGTTCGGTCGGTGGCGGCGGGCGCTATGATGGCCTGGTGTCGCGCTTTCGTGGAGAGCCTGTGCCGGCGACCGGCTTTTCCATCGGCGTCTCCAGGTTGATGACCGCGCTGAAGAACCTCGGCAAGCTCGACGCCTCGGACGTGATCGCGCCTGTCGTCGTGCTGGTCATGGACAAGGACACCGACAGCCTCGGCCGCTACCAGAAGATGGTGGCGGAGCTGCGCGCCGCCGGCATCCGTTCCGAAATGTATCTCGGCGGCGCCGGCATGAAGGCGCAGCTCAAATATGCCGACCGGCGCGGCTGCCCGGTCGCCATCATCCAGGGCGGCGACGAGCGCGCCAAGGGCGAGCTGCAGATCAAGGACCTGATCGAAGGCGCGCGCATGTCTGCCGAAATCACCGATAACGCCGAATGGCGCGCCGCCCGCCCGGCGCAGGTGACGGTGGCGGAAGGCGAGCTGGTCGCTGAAGTGAGGAAGATTTTGGCGGCGCAGGCCGAGGAGAGGGCACGTGGCGAGTAGAGGTCGCGTTGGCGCCTCTGGTTTGGGACCAGAGGGTCGTGCAGCACTGAGGTCAGCAAGTTGACCTCCCGCACCCCCGCCATCTCCACCGACATCACCAACCTCTTCGCCACGCGCAACACGCACGCCGTCGAGGTCGCCATATTGCAGCCGGCGGACCCCTTCCTCGACATGGCCGGCGAGGATTTGCGCCGCCGCATCTTCCTCACCGAAAGCGAGACCGGCCAGACATTGTGCCTGCGGCCGGAATTCACCATTCCGGTCTGCCTTGATCACATAAGTTCGCAGGCCGGCACGCCGCGCCGTTATTCCTATCTGGGCGAGGTGTTTCGACAGCGCCGCGAAGGCGGCAACGAGTTCTTCCAGGCCGGCATTGAGGATCTCGGTGACCGCGATACCGCTGGAGCCGATGCCCGCTCGGTGGCCGATGCGCATGCGCTGCTGTCGCTGGTGCTGCCCGGCCAGGCGCTGGCGATCACGCTCGGCGACCAGACCATTTTTGAGGCGGTTCTGGCTGCTCTCGGGCTGCCGCGCGGCTGGCGCATGCGCCTTGCCCGTGCGTTCGGCTCGGCGCCGATGCTTGAGGCGGCTCTCGCCGATCTCGCCAACCCGCCGCGCAACAGCCAGCTCTCCGGTCCAGTCGCCGCCCTCGTCCTCGACGGTGATCTGGACGGTCTTTCCGCCCATATCGCCAGCGGCATGGAAGAGGCGGGCCTGTCGGCGTCCGCCGGACGCGCGCCGTCCGACATTGCCCGGCGGCTGATCGAGAAAGCCGAGTTGCGCAGCGTTCGGTTGTCGAGCGAGGCCTTTTCCGCGCTGAAGGATTTTCTGGCGATCGACGTGCCGCTCAATAGCGCGGCCCAGGCACTGGAGACCTTCGCCACCGGCGCCGGGCTGTCGCTCGATGTTGCGCTGGAAAAGTTCGCTGCCCGCGCCAAGGCGATCGAAGCGCATGGCTTGCCGGCCGAAAAAATCCGCTATGACGCCGCCTTCGGTCGCCCGCTCGATTACTACAC
>NZ_RZOM01001740.1:0-656 GCF_003999175.1 Mesorhizobium sp. M7A.F.Ca.ET.027.03.2.1
ATGTTTGAGGATGGATCGTCTCGACAAAGTATTCTTCATTTTTTCATTCCCCTTTGTTGTCGATTAGAGATGTTGATGTTGTCAGTGTCTTCACGCGATTGAAGCGCTGTCCTCCTTTCCCTTGCCGTCTGCCAGAAGCCGATCGCGAACGCGCTCGAGCTCCTGGCAGGCATTTTCAAGCTCGCTCACCTCAAATCCATCGGCGTATGCAAAGCCTGCATCACGAAGGCAGGTCGCCAAACGCCCATGAAAGCGGACCGTCGATTTGTCGACCGTGAGGCCTGATTCAAGCTCATGATTACGGTTCCAAGTCACAGCCTCATCAGCATCAAGGCGCTCTGGCAGGTTGAGAGAAAGATTGCCGCGTTCGTCGAGCTCGACAGGATAGCCACCTGGTAGGCCATTGGGTCCCGGGACATGGCCGACCCAGGCTTGAGAGCTCGCCAAGGCCTGGATCAGGGTCACTCCGCTCGCCCCTGATACTTCAATGGCCGGCTCTCTCGTCAGCCGAACATCGGGGAAGGTGGCAAATACGTCAGCAATCTCATCGTTGGCGACGAATACCCGTGGTGGATTAGCGCCGATCCGACGATCGGGAGACTCGCGCCAAGGTCCGAGAGATTGATAGTGGGCAAGGACCTTCAGAGGTCCCGCAC
>NZ_RZOM01001741.1:0-655 GCF_003999175.1 Mesorhizobium sp. M7A.F.Ca.ET.027.03.2.1
GCTGCGCGAACGCCGCGGCAATGACGAGCCCGCCTCTCAAGACAATGAACCAACGACTGAGCCCGCCTTGCGCCCCCTGGCGGAAGCGGCCGAATAAGATTGGAGACTGATCATGCGTAAATGGAAAATCGCGTTGGGAACGGCCGTCGCGCTGGGAGCGATCTCGGTGGCCAGCGTCCACCTGCTCGACATGGGCAACCTCAGCCTCAATGCCGGCACGGCCGCGGCGACGCCTGCTCCGGCGGCATTCGTCATGCCGGTGCCGGTGGTTAGTGTCGTCAAGAAGACGATCCCGATCTACCTGGACTATGCCGCGCGGACGGAACCGATCCGCAGCATCACCTTGCAGGCCAGGATTCCGGGCTATCTGCAGGAGCAGACCGCAGCCGACGGCGTCGACGTCCGGCAAGGCGACCTTCTCTACAAAATCTCGCCTGACGACTTCCAGGCGGCTCTCGACCAGGCCAAGGCGCAAGTGCAGCGCGATACGGCGACGCTCGACTATGCCCGCTCCAACCTCGGTCGCGGCACCGAGCTCGCCAAGAGCGGCTACCTCGCCAAGGACGGCTTCGACCAGCGCACCAGCACCTTGCGCGAGGCACAGGCGTCGCTGGCGGTCAACCAAGCGGCGGTCCGCACGGCAGAGCTCAATCTG
>NZ_RZOM01001742.1:0-655 GCF_003999175.1 Mesorhizobium sp. M7A.F.Ca.ET.027.03.2.1
GAGGCGGGCAGGCTGGCGGTCGTGTTCCCCAAGACAATCGACCGCCGCAATCCCAAAATACAGCACCGCCTGTCCTTTTATGCGCGCGAGAGACGCTGTAGTACTTTGTTCCTGCGCGGGATTCCTTTCGACCCAAGATCAGGGCAAACAAGCATAGATCCCGGCTTCGGGACCATTGGCAGCCTGATGGGCTTGCGGGAGACGGATGATGGCTGATGCAAAGACGGAAGTGACGGGCGACGCGATGCCGCTGTTCTATTCGAGGCCCGAGGCGCTCAACCCGGCGCGGCACGGCTCGCTGGGCCTGACCGCGCGCAGCGATTTTGGCTTCGCCCGCTCGGCGCACGCCATTCCGGTGGTGGCGTCGGAAATGCCGGCGGCGATGCGCTCCTACCCGATCGTCTTCATCGGCGCGGGCAAGGCGCCGGTGATCATCACCGGCGTGCGCCAGAACGAGAACCTGTTCGTCGATGCCGAAGGCAAATGGACCGCGCCGCACTACATCCCCGCCTATGTCCGCCGCTATCCCTTCATCCTTGCCGAAGACCCGACATCGGCCGGCCGGCTGACGCTGTGCGTCGAACGGGCCAGCGACCGCATCGTCGACCAGTTGCTGGCGCCGTCCCGCGATGACAAGATCCTGCCGTTCTTCACC
>NZ_RZOM01001743.1:0-655 GCF_003999175.1 Mesorhizobium sp. M7A.F.Ca.ET.027.03.2.1
ATCACATCCACCTTCCTGGCGATCAGGTCCTCCAGCAGCTTGACCTGCTGAGCCGGATCGATGTTTGCCGGACCGGTCATGGAAACGTCGATGTTGAATTGCTTTCCGGCCTCCTGTAGGCCGTGCTCAAGGGCACCGAAGTACGGAATGCCGGCAATCTTAACGACAGTTACCATGACTGGGTTGGCCGCCATCGCGAGGTTTGGCGTGGCAACCAGCAATGCCACGCCTGCGGCCAAAGTAAGCTTCAAAATGTCACGACGTTTCATACTCTCCTCCTGTGAGCGTTGTAGATTCTAGATTTTCGGAATTGCGTCCGCGGCCGTCGCCGCCAGCTGTCGCCTCAGAAGCCGTAGCGTGTCGCCAAGCCGCGCAAATACGGCAGCCCCTGATCGAGTACAGCGCTAGCGTTGGGCGCGGCCGGCCGCCACATGCAGAGTGCCGCGGCAAGCTGTGGCGGTACCGAGACAAAGCTTTCAATGACAAGATCGCCATCGAATCCGGTGTCACGCAATGTCCGGAAGATCAGCTCCCAATCTACGGTTCCGGTGCCTGGGACACCGCGATGACTTTCGGAAAGGTGAATATAGGGAGAGCGTCCCGCGGCCCGGCGCAGGCCGTCGTCGAAACCATTCTCCTCTACGTTCATGTGATA
>NZ_RZOM01001744.1:0-649 GCF_003999175.1 Mesorhizobium sp. M7A.F.Ca.ET.027.03.2.1
AAGCGGGTGCAGGCTGCCCCGCCGCTATTCCAGCCGGGCGGCCTTATTTACGAAGTGCCGGTGCGCGCCTTCACCATGCTGCATCCGGACATTCCCGAAAAATTGCGCGGAACAGTCGCCGCACTTGCTCACCCGGCGGTTATCGAGCATCTGAAAGAACTGGGGGTTGACGCGGTCGAACTGATGCCGGTGACCGCGTCGATCGACGAGCGACATTTGCCGCCGCTCGGGCTGCGCAACGCCTGGGGCTACAATCCCGTGACTTTCATGGCCCTCGATCCGCGTTTGGCGCCAGGCGGCATCATGGAGTTGCGAAACACGGTCGCCGTGCTGCGAGAGGCTGGCATCGGCGTCATCCTCGACCTCGTCTTCAACCACACCGGCGAGAGCGACTGGCTTGGCCCGACGTTGTCGCTGCGCGGCCTGGACAACCAGGCCTACTACCGGCACTCATCAGACGGCGGGCTGGCCAACGATACCGGCACCGGCAACACGGTCGCTTGCGATCATCCTGTCGTCCAGGAGATGGTCCTCGACACGCTTAGCCATTTCGTCAGGGATGCCGGCGTCGACGGCTTCCGCTTCGACCTGGCGCCAATTCTGGGCAGGGTTGAAGGAACATTCGATGCCGAGGCGCCGATGCTGAGAG
>NZ_RZOM01001745.1:0-649 GCF_003999175.1 Mesorhizobium sp. M7A.F.Ca.ET.027.03.2.1
GCAGTATGCAGAGCGCGTTGGACGCGCGAAAGGTTTCGGTTCCGCCGATCAAGCCGCCCCGATCGTGAGGCTGAGCGATATCGCTGTCCAGTTCGGAGCACAGCGGGCACTCGGCGGCGTGTCGCTCGATATCAGGCGCGGCGAGGTCATCGGTCTTGTCGGCGCCAATGGCGCCGGCAAGAGCACGCTCGGGCGCGTGATTGTTGGAGAGGTGCCATTCGGCGGCTACAGCGGCCGTATGGCAATGGACGGCATTGAAACCCGCTTCGTGGATACCCAGCAGGCGCATCGGGCCGGCGTCGTCCTGATCCATCAGGAAGGCGCCGGCGTCGAACAGCTCACGATCGGCGAGAACGTCATGTTGACGATCGAACCCAATGCGCGTGGCCTCATAGACTGGACATCGCTTCACCGGCAAGCGGGCAAGGCACTGTCGGAACTGGGCGTCGACACCGACACCTGTGCTACCCTTGGGGCGCAAGGCGGTGTCGCCTTGATGGAACTGGTCGAGATAGCCAGAGCGATCGCGCGCGGGGGGCGCGTGTTTGTGTTCGACGAATCCACCGCGGCTCTGGGCGCCGACGAAGTGACGATCCTTCTTTCGAGGATGCGGGACCTGGCTGCAAAAGGCGCGGCGATCATCTTCATC
>NZ_RZOM01001746.1:0-648 GCF_003999175.1 Mesorhizobium sp. M7A.F.Ca.ET.027.03.2.1
CTTCTGTCGATCGACCTCGATCGGCCGGAGTCCGAACGGCTGGTACGGAAAATAAACATATCGGTGAAAGACTGATCTTTACCACTGCATCGGCCGGAAATCGGCTCCGACTTTCCGAAAGCACGATGCAGCAAATTGAAATGGCTCTCATGCGGGATGGCCTTGAGCGGCGTCCTCGCGCCAAGGAGGCTTTGAAATGACCAGAACTGAAAATATCACCATGACCAATGGCGAATTCGCTCATCTCGGCGAGGGCTCGGTCGCCTATCTCAGAAAGGTCTCGAGCGACGAATTGCTCGGCCGTTTCCCCAATCTCGGCGAAATCGCCCCCGGCATGGAACTGTGGGCCTTGTTTGCCGCCAATGGTCAGCCGATCCTGCTTTCCGATGCGCGTGACCGCGCTCTGGCCGGCGCCATGGAAAACGACCTGACCACCGTCGCCATTCACTGACAGCGATTTCCGGCTGAAACGGAAAGGGCCGCCCATGGCGGCCCTGTAGCGATCTCATTCTCGAAATTCAGGCCGCGTGCGAAGCCTGGGTGTCCGACAAAAGCGCGTGGATAGCGGCGGCGTCGCGCGTACCCCTGATCTTGGCCACCGTGTCGGCATCGCGCAGGACCCGCGCGATGCGCGACAGTGCCTTGAGG
>NZ_RZOM01001747.1:0-647 GCF_003999175.1 Mesorhizobium sp. M7A.F.Ca.ET.027.03.2.1
CAACCCCTGCCCGTGCGATGCCTATCGCGGGCCCGGCCGGCCGGAAGCAGCCTTCCTGCTGGAAAAGCTGGTCGATGCCTGCGCCCCCGATCTCGGCCTGCCTGTCGAGGAGATACGCCGCCGCAACTTCATCCGGCCGGAGCAATTTCCCTACCGGACGCAAACCGGCCGCCTCTACGACACCGGTGAATTCGAAGGCCATATGGAGCGCGCTATTGAGCAATCCGAATGGAAAGCGTTTCCCGAGCGGCTGGCGCAATCGAAGGCCGGCGGAAAAATCCGCGGCCTCGGCATGGCGACCTATATCGAGGCCTGTGCCTTTCCGGGCTCCGAACCGGCCTTCGTCGAACTCAACGGCGATGGCACGGTGACGCTGAAGATCGGCACCCAGACCAACGGACAGGGGCACGCCACCGCCTATGCCCAGTTCCTGTCGGAAAAGCTCAATCTCGACATCGACAAGATCCATGTCCGCCAGGGCGATACCGATGAATTGAAAGCCGGCGGCGGCACCGGCGGCTCGCGCTCCATACCGCTGGGGGGTGTATCGGCTTCCCGCGCGGGCGAGGATCTGGCCAACAAGATCAAGCGCATCGCCGCCGACGAGCTTGAAGCCTCGGCCGGCGACATTGAGCTGTCTGATGGTG
>NZ_RZOM01001748.1:0-646 GCF_003999175.1 Mesorhizobium sp. M7A.F.Ca.ET.027.03.2.1
GGTGCAAATCAGGTCTAGAGCATCGGACCCAAAGGGGAAACCGGTTTCGGGAGAATCCGACGCTCAAAAAGAAAGTGGCGTAAAGCGCGGGAATATCAAACGAAATGCGCCCGGCCCGCAGCGGGCGGAGCTTGCACAATCGGGATCTGGGAAGGAAAATGGTGCGGTCGAGAAGACTCGAACTTCCACGGGTTGCCCCACAGCGACCTCAACGCTGCGCGTCTACCAATTCCGCCACGACCGCACGTGGTAGAGCCGGAACCGACCGGCTCGCGGCGTGTAGCAAATCGTTTCCGGCGAAACAAGTGCACGGCAAGCAATAATGTCAGGCGATTGGCATAATGCTCCACAGGGTCCGAACGCAGCGCCGGAACTGGACGTTTGCGCCTGATATCGCCATATGGAAGGCAAGTTGATGTCACCCAAAGGTGCGAGGCGGTTTTGGGACGCGACATGCATAAGCGAAAAGACGATACGCCATGCCCGAACGCAGCCAGATCGCCACGTCGTTCCTGCCGCTCCCCGGTTCAGCACCGGTCGAATGGCTGATCGAGCCCGGCCTTACCGCCTATCCCGAAGCACTTGCCTTCATGGAGGCGCGCGCCGAGGCGATCCGCAGCGGCGCTGCCGGCGAAATGGTCTGGCT